>JARLHV010000087.1 GCA_031292055.1 Desulfosporosinus sp. | reverse complement strand
TGTGGTTAATGCTTGCTGCGCTGTGACTACGCTTTGCTGCGCTTTAGCAACTGCCGACTGAGCCGTAGCATACGTCTGGGTGTTAAACGAATCTTTAAGGGTTTGAAGTTTAGCCTGAGCTGACGTTACAGCTGCCTGCTGGGTTGTAACCGCCAACTGGAGACTCGAATCATCGGTCTTGGCTAACACTTGCCCAGCTTTCACGGAATCACCCGGCTTGACATTGAGTGCTATAATTTGTCCAGCTTGTTTGAACGTTAACGGAATTGAGTGCGGAAAGCTAACCGTTCCGGTTGCGGTAATCACCTTACTCACTTTTCCCATTTTTGCTTTCGCCGTAATGTTCGTGGCCACGGCAGGTTTCGCTTTAAAATGGTTATAACCCCAATAACCACCTCCCAAGACCAGAACGCCCAGGACCCCAATAGTCACCCATTTTTTATTCATACTCTTTCTCCTTTGCTAAAACGACTTGTTCCAAAAATGACATTATCATTGCGCTCATTAACTTAAATTCCTTGCTAAATATATCACAGTATTATGGTCAAACGACGAAGGACTTCTTAAGATATTGTCAAGTTATCCACTTCTCTATTTTCATTTTTCACCGGTAACAAGATTCGGAAACGACTTCCCACGCCCGGTTTACTTTCTGCATAAATAAACCCCCCATGTGCCTGGATAAACTCCTTGGCAATCGCGAGCCCTAAGCCCGTTCCACCGCTTTCCCGCTCTCGTGCTTTATCCACACGATAGAAACGATTAAAAATATGCTCAAGTTCTTCCTCCGGAATTCCCTCTCCAGAATCTTCAACGGCTACTTGTACCCAACCTGTAGATCGCAAATCACCTGAGTTTTTTTCTTCCCGGCGGTTCACTTCTTCCAATTTTTCTACTTTACGCCGGAACACATCACGCAAGCGATGCGTCGTTTCGTCGTTGATCAGTCCGTTTTTCAAGGGTTTTTCTGCTTCTGTCAACAATACACGCAGAGATCCCCCTGGCGGCGTATGCAAAAGAGCATTTCCAATTATGTTTACAAAAACCTGGGTTAAACGATCCTGATCACCAATAATTTCCGGCACATCTCCTATCACCTCAATGTGCAACCCTCGTTCCTCGAATTCAATGGCAAATTGCTCAGTAATTCTCTCCACAATCTGTCTAAGCTGGATCGGTTTCATCGTCATCGGCAATTTACCTGCTTCGGCCAGACTCAACTGCTGGAGATCTCGCACCAAGCGAATAAGTCGTAAGGTCTCATCTTGAATTGGGAGGATAGTTTCAGGCGTTGAAGGTAAAACTCCTTCCTGAATCGATTCCAGTTTTCCAAGAATAACCGCAAGCGGAGTACGCAATTCGTGGGCAATGTCTGCCACCATATTGCGCCTCACTTCCTCGTTGCGGTTGAGTTGCTCAGTCATCCGATTAAAGTCTCTAGCCAAGATCGCAATATCATCATTGCCCTTTACCTCAACTCGTGAAGAGAGATCCCCTTTTCCCACTTTCCGCACGGCCTCCATAAGACGGTTTAAGGGCTTGGTGATATGTCCCGTCAGTAACAGTCCTAAAAGTAACGCCATCAAGGAAGTGATAATCAACCCGATAATCATGGCCTGAATAATCGAGGTTCCTATGGTTTTGGCCAGTCTGCCATCCATGGCGCTAAGACGTTGATCTTGCCAGTAATGTCCGACCGTTTGCCCACCCACCTTAATTTCCTGCCACTGCTTCGAGATTTTATTGTCCGGGGGAAACATCGCCAGTTGTTTACCAAGATCTTTTGTTATCGGGTCCGCCACGACTTTATTGGCTTGGTCAAATACTAAAAAGCGTTGGTAATCATGCGCAGGATGTCCAAATTTTTGATCTGGAGTACCCGTAATCTTTAAAATATAGTCCTGGACCCCACCCCAGCCACCGTGGCCCTCATAGTAATCACTCACCAGCATATTCAAGCGCTCGCTGAAGGCTTGTTGGACGTAGCTTTCAGCATGCCCAAGCAAGGCTTGAGTTGAGGTTAAGGCAATGGAGGTAAAAACAATTGCCATAAAAAAAACCATACTAATGAGGGCGAGAATAAACTTTCGCCGTAAAGTCACAAGGCTTCACCAAACCGATACCCCACGCCAAACACAGTTTCTACATATTTTGGGTCACTCGGGTTGTCTTCAACTTTCTTGCGCAAATTCGAGACATGGGTATCAATCGAACGTTCATAGTAGAGATATTCCTCCCCCATGGCTTGACGCAATAACTGAAGTCGGCTATAAACCGTACCCGGACGGGTTGCCAGTAAATGGAGAATGTTGAATTCTGTCGGAGTCAGGAAAAGTTCCTGTCCTCTTTTCGACACTTTGTGACTTGTGATATCAATGCTCAGTTCGCCTCGAACTAAGATCGAAGAATTATTTTCCTGTACCACACCAGATGAGCGCCGCAGTACCGTTTTGATTCGTGCTGCCAATTCTCGCAGGCTAAACGGCTTGACGATATAATCGTCCGCGCCAAACTCCAGACCCAGGACCCGGTCTATTTCCTCTGATTTTGCGGTAAGCATAATAATCGGGATCGTGCTCGTCTCTCGCAAGTGTTTGCACATCTCCAACCCGCTCATTCCCGGCAACATCCAATCGAGCAAAACGAGATCCGGCTTTTCTTGCTCAATGAGCGCCATACCTTCATTTCCATTAATCGCCGTCAGTACACTAAACCCTTCCCTCGTGAGGTAATCTCTAACGAGGTTCAGAATTTCTGGTTCATCATCTACTAAGATAATTTTTGTCCCCACATCTACCACTCCCAATAAGGTAACAGGTCTAAATATCCTTCGGACTTATTACCTTTTTTTTACTTTTTCTCTTTTTATTTGTTAGTATTTTATTCAGTATACCGCGTATACATCAGTTGTGTTTAGGAAAGTTCTCAAGATTGTATGAAGATTAGATTATATTAGGGAAACTCAGCTATTATCAAGCTTTGTTGTACTTATACTTTCTGATCAATATAAATAATACCCTCGTTTAAGCTATCTTAAACGAAGGTATTTTTCATCCCTATAATCCTCGCGGACTTAACCGACAAAACTTTGACTCAGGTAGAACTGGGCGGATAGTTAAAAAGGTTAATCGAGCTTGGAGAATTCGTAGGCGTTTCTTTACTCGTTTTGTCCGTTGTAGGTGTCGGCGTAGAGGCCCCTGAACCTGTTTCTCCTGTTCCTATACTTGGGACAATTGGGTTTGTGGAGACAGACCCTTTAACTAAACTCGCTTTATTGACCAGTTTTGTAGCATCGATCGTCCCGTACTTAGTCAAAGGTTTTCCCTCGACACGAATCTGAACTTGCTTGATTGTTGAAAACTGGGTCAACGTGTTGACAAGCCCATAGAGCGCAACTTCAGGAGATACCTTAGAATTGGTTTGCAGAAATTCTTTACTCAAATCTACGATGGCCACGTTATCTCTAATGGCAATATCAAGCAGCATCGTGGTCGTAGGAACCACAGCCTGGACCGTTCCCCCTTTTGTAACTGCGGGACCCTTTAACCACTGAGACACCGTCTCCCTTGCCAGACTTGCTGTCTTGGGCAATATACGTTGTTCTTTCTCCAAATACATACCCGTTAAATCCGCAAAATAGAGTGTAATCGTCTTCGAGTCTGTAGAAGTTCCTGATGGAATTGCGGTTGTTTCTACCGGGAGGGTAGCCGTTTTATCCCCACCGATAAAATCTCCAAATGAACTTGCAGCGCCATCCTTGTTCACTAACGTCTCCAGTGTTCCACAGCCTGCAAGCATAATCAGGCTTATAAAAACAACCCCCATAAGTAAACTATTGCGCAGCCGAATTTTCATAGTCATTGCTCCTTCCCAGCCGTATTTTTATCCATTTAGGTTTCTCTCACTCTAAACCTATGCCCTGTCCCCCCAAATAGTACAAGTAAACCTTGGCTCTCTATAAATAAATTAGGTCTCATTTAAAATTTAGAGACAAATACCTTTTTATTTGTATAAAGCCCAACTTAAAACCATAACTATGGGTATAGTAAAGTTTATCGAAAGGAGCCCCCATGCATGACATGTTCAAAATCCTCTGGATTAGTACGGTTGCCGGACTAGCCACGACCTTTGGCAGTCTACTTGTTCTCTTGTTCGGTAGACCACAAGAACGAGTTCTCGCCGCCCTCCTGGCAGGGGCCGGTGGTGTGATGCTGGCAGTCGTAACCATCGATTTGGTTCCAAGCGCTTGCCGGACCGGTCCGCCACTTCAAGTAAGTGCTGGATTTGCTCTGGGTCTTCTTTTCATGTTCCTTGCCGCTAAACGTCTCAAATTCTCCACTAATACACTCCCTCTGTCACGTCGCCAACGTCTAAAAAGGACCGGACTCCTTATTGCAACCGGAATCGCTTTACATGATATCCCCGAAGGGATGGCCATCGCTGTCAGCCAGGAAGCCGCCCCCGTTCTCGGCCTTCTCATTGCCTTTGCCATTACTTTACACAATCTTCCCGAAGGGATGGCAACAGCAGCTCCGTTAAAAATGGCTGGTATACGTTGGTGGAAAATCCTTCTTCTCAACATCGCGATCGCCTTTTTCACCCCACTGGGCGCCTTGTTCGGACTCCTCGCCCTCGAAAATGTCCAGAATTCCTTGGCCTTCTTTCTGGCCCTTGCTGCAGGTGCGATGACTTTTCTCGTCTTCGCTGAGCTAATACCACTCTCCCGTGAACGACACCCACATTACGCTCTGCTCGGCGGAACCATCGGATTTATCTTTTTTGCAGTTATCAGTATCATGCACCCAGCTTAAGTTGGCTTACTGCCTTAAAAAAAGAACACCCACTTATAGAAGTGGGTGTCTCGGAATTAGTTTAAACGAACTAATTTGCAGGAATTACTTAGCCCTACTTTAATACTTGCGCTACATAATTCCCCATCGCTTCGTACCCTTTGGCATTCGGATACTGCCCATCTGGGGATAGCCCACTTAAGTAATTCCCCTTTGCGTCAAACAACACCGATGAAAAGTCTAACGTCTGGATCGTTTCCTTCTGGGCGTAGGTCAACTCCCAATCCCGAGTCTCTTTGATGCTTTTCTGAACCTTGGGGTAGTTGATCGGTAGGGCCAATATGGGAATAATGTGATTAGATTTTGCCTTCTCTACCATGGCCTCAATATTCGTTTGAACCTCTTTCAGGTCCACCCCCTGCGTTGCATCCCCAATCCCCGCAAAAATAATAACTCGACCTGGTTTCTCGGCCACTACATCCGTGTCGAAGCGGGCAAGAAGATCTTTCGTCGTCTGATGTCCTTTGCCCTTATTGATTACTGGAACCTTAAGCAGATCCGCCGCGCGCTGAGTCCAGGAATGTGCTGCGTCCAACGGATATCCCAAAGTAAATGAGTCTCCCAAAGCGACAATCTTGGGATTACTGGGTGTTAGCACTGGATTAGTTACTTCAGTTCCCGCTGCCGCCACAGGTGATTTACCTCCATGCCCCCATAAGCCAAAAAAACCAGCGATCAACACAATAAAAGCAAGTCCAACCGAGACTTGGATCAAGCGTATTTCTAATCGATACGTGCGCATGAACATTCCCCCCTTTATATAGTAAAACATTATACACCATTCATGAGATTCCTTCTATATCTCTGGATACCCCTTTTTTCCTCACCACTCTTACAAACTCATCATACACCAGTTCGCTTCTTTACGCATATTTTGTATGAAGAGAAAAGGAGGTAGCCTCATGAATTACATTACTAAGGCTCGCGAATTAGGGGAGGCCCTATCTCAGACCCCTGAAATTCAGGGCTTAAAAACTGCTGAAACTGCCATTATGGCCGATCCTCAAAGCCAAGAAGCATTTAGCCAGTACCAAGAAAAAGAACGTGGGCTTATAACAACTCAAATGATCAGTAAAGTCGTTCCTGAAAAAGAATCTTTAGCGCTTCTTGATCTTAAAATTCGTCTTATAAATAACTATCCCCTGATTAAAGCGTACTTTGTTCAACAGCAGAAATACGAAAAACTTATGGCTATGGTAAACCTAACCTTAACCACCTCAATGCATGGCCTGCCCTCGGCCAATGACCTCCCCATTCCGGAAGAGCTAAAAGGCATGGCCCAGCAAATTCTTGACAAAATCAGTGGCGGGGATACCATGGAGAAGATGCAAGTCTCGCCGGAGATGTTAAAAGGCATTAAACTTCCACCCGGCTTGACTCGGAAACCATAAGAGGGAAGTGATCTTGAAAAGTGAGAGTTAGCGGTTATCACGGCCCCTATCTCATTAACGATATCACACATCCTGTGACTTTAATCGCCTTCCTGATCGTCATTCTGTTAGGAGGATGGGTAACCCTTTGCACTTGGTTTTGATGGCTTGCGTTTTAAGAAAGGAGAACCGCCGTGATCAATCGCTATGACTGTGCACCCCCGTTACCGGCAACTCCTTTCTCTTTCTCTATCTTAGTTAACAGCCCCATCCGACGCAATTTACGGTTTTGCCCTGTCAGTGCGCTGATATTTCCTTTGGCTTCTACAGAACTCTGCTTTGCCACAATGATTATTGTTGGCTTAAATGTCCTCATGACGTTTCTCTTCAAACGAGCCTTAGCCCATCCTCCCAACCTGTCTCGCCCGACTCCAGAACTTTATCCCGTAACATTAACTTTGGCACAACTAACTCAGCTCATGCAGGCAGCTATCAATGGCCAAGTCCCCATGCCCTCACCCGTTCAACCTGTACCAGGGCAAGGATTTGGTCCCGTCGGGCCGGATCAACCCCTTTTCCCTGATAATTTGAGTGTCTCCTTGGTTTTCTCAGCTCCTTTTGCTCCCTTTGACGGAAGCCCTGACACGTCGTTTAACGTTCCTTTATTCGAAATCCCAGGAACACCCGGCAACCTGATAATAGCTCTCGGTTCAATCATTGCTCAATTTTTCATCGAGCGAGCCGGCATAGGAACTCCAAACGGGAACGAAAGCGGGAGCGGGAGCGGAAACACAACGACAAGTGCGCTTTGAATAGGTATTAGAAATAATCGGGTGGATATGTAACTACAAGCAACGACAGGAAAGGAGAGATCGCATGTGCCACTGTTAACTCGACCCTGTAATCTCACCTCTCCTAATGTCTCGCCAGGATATCCCCCGCTTCCTCCCTGTGGATGTTTAGACCCTAAGGCTCCAGAAACTTACGATTATGGATTTAAACGACTTGTTCCGCTTCCGCAATCCCCACCGGTTGGTGCGGGTATTTTGGCGATAACCTTCTTCTTCTTGATTGCATTTTT
The DNA here is from genome assembly GCA_031292055.1 of Desulfosporosinus sp. GTDB lineage: Bacteria > Bacillota > Desulfitobacteriia > Desulfitobacteriales > Desulfitobacteriaceae > Desulfosporosinus. Next base: position 5,356 of record JARLHV010000087.1, on the reverse strand, counting down.
TTCTAATATACTCTTAGCCCAAGTATCCCTGGCAACACTCGGCATTACCGTGACCTTAGGAACGTTAGGTCTACTTACGTTGGTTATACTCGTCCTGTTTCTTTTATAAAAAGGCGAACCACTACTAAATCCTCTATAAAATTAAGAAAGTCTTTCACACGTATAACGCTGAAAGACCCTCTTAATTTTATTAAATTATAGTCTTCTTTAATTAATTTTGCCCTATTGGGGAGAGGTTGGCGGAATTGGTGGCGGAGACGTCGGAGGAATCGGTGCAACCATTGTTTCGGGACCAACGCCCATCTGATTTAGAAATTCTGGAAATTCCGGATTGATTGGGACGGCTTCCGGACTTATGGCTGGCTTTTTCCGGCCACTGATCAATCCCGAAATTTTCCCCCAAACTGTCGTTGCTGTATTCTTCATTGGAGTGAGAAAGGTCATCATTCCCATGGGTTCTTTGACTTTTAAAATGATCGGCCCATTCGGCGCCTGCCCAAGCTGAGCAGGGTTTTCCACAGAAACGACAACACGACTGTAATGCTGAAGAGGAACTGGGCTTTGGAAATGCGCACGATAAACCCCATTCCCGACGGGTCGTAAGACCCCCACCAAAAATCCAGTCTGCCCTTTGTCATCTACCAAGTAAGCCGCATACATCCCGGTTTGTCCTTGCCCGAGGAAGGTTTGCGGTACCGGAAGATTGGCAATCAGCAAAAAGCTGTTGTCCGGTGCAATAGTAGCCACGCCATTGCCGTAAATCCCCTCTTGTGCGGCTTGCAGAATAAGTTGTCGTGCTTGAATCATGCCTGGATTTGCTCCTTGAAACTGACCTTGATTATATCCTTGACCTTGATTATATCCTTGACCTTGGCCTTGACCCTGATTATATCCTTGGCCTTGATTATATCCTTGGCCTTGATATCCTACATTTTGATTATAGCCCATGCCTTGGTTATATCCTCCCTGATTATAATACCCCCCACCCTGTTGTGGTAAACTATTGCCCATGCCTTGCGCAGGTGGAGAGGGCTGCCACGGTATCCCTGTAGGAAGTTGTTGCTTCGCTCCTATAAAGCCCCCCCGAGAATTTTTGATTTGCCCATCTTTCTGGAAAAACCCACTCGCTTTAAGTCCTGAGCCCAATGTATTGCGAATCGAACCCGGAGAGTATCCCGGACCTAATTGACCATTAGGTAATTGCATAGGGAACCTCTGCGTTCCGATGGGCTCATAGGGACTATTTGGCTTATCCCCACCGAACTTCACCATGCTCCCCTCCTTTATTTAATTCAATATAACTTTATAACATGATATGATAGAACGAATGAAAGGGTTCTGAAGACAACTAAGTGGGCAAAATAATAATATAATTCAAGGAGGAAATCTATGCCCAAAAAACTTACCCCATCGCTTTCTGAAAACATATCCCGTCGCGCTTTTTTCTCGCGTATCGGCGGTTTTATAGCAAGCCATTGGTTACTCTCCACGTTACCCCTTGGCAGTGCAGGAATCCTCAGCTGGGCTGAATACGACACACTGACCTTGAAGCGTGAACATTGGGATTTGTTTTATCCCAACCTGCCGGCCGCTTTAGAGGGAAAAACGATCTGCCAACTCAGCGATTTACATCTGGAAAGCTTACGAATTTCAGCGGAACACATTACTCAGCTTGTGATGGTTCAAAAGCCGGACCTCCTCGTGATCACCGGGGATATAATCTCCTCCGAAACGGATCTCGATAAATTAGATGACTATTTAGGAGAGCTTACAGCCCCTTACGGGAAATTCGTTGTCATGGGAAATAACGATTACAGCCACCTTTCCAATACCCTCTTTAAACGATATCTTCAGCAGTTTCGACGCCTGAACTGGACGCCCTTACTAAACGATGCCTCATTTTTATCAAACCTCAATCTCTGGGTCATCGGGGTCGACGACCCAGCGACCAGGCATGACGACGTGGATCAGGCCTATCAAAAGGTTTTATCAGGTTCTACTGCTCCTACTTCTCTTAATCCCCCCTTTCGCCTGGTTTTAGCCCATTCCACAGATTGTCTCGACGGCGTGGCGGAATACGGAGCGGATCTTCTCCTTACCGGACATACCCATGGTGGACAAATTCGCCTGCCGGGGCTTCAGCCATTTATTACTAATACCTATCTCGGCCACCATGGAATATATGAAGGGTACCATGTGATTGATGGCATTCCTCTTTACATCAACCGCGGCATAGGTGAAAGCGTTATTCCTTTACGCTTTAATGTCCTCCCCGAAATTGCTTTCTTCACCTTACACCATGGGAAGACGCCGCCTAAACATCAAGAGATATAAAAAGACCCAGTCCTACATACACTATGTTGGACTGGATCTTTTTAATTTTTAATCTCAAACGCTGTATCATACACCTCTTAAATGCTGAATGTATGATTACCAATACGTTTGATAACAGGTCGACTCTTGATCCAACGGTCTGTAGCAATGCGTGGATTGAAGTAAAATATTGCTCCGTTGGTCGGATCCACACCGGAAAGTGCCGCTTCAGCCGCTTTACAAGCGACATCATCAGGGTCCAAATGAATCTGCTGATCCTCTACCGCCGTAAAGGCACCTGACTGGTAAATGATAGACCGTATTGTTTTAGGAAAACGGGGGTCTTTCAGGCGATTAAGAACAACCGCTCCTACAGCTACTTGTCCCTCAAAGTTTTCACCCCGAGCTTCGCCATAAATGACACGGGATAAAAGTTCAATATCTTCTTTGGATACCAAACGTCCTAAACTTCGAGAAAGCACTTGGCTTTCAGGCTCTATAGGAACTGTTTTTTGCGCTACTGGTTTCTGAGCGTCGTCTGTATCGCTCGACGTATTCTGAGGGGATCTATCGCTAAACTGTGTGTCCTTATTTACGATTATCTCGTATGTTTGAATTTTTGGCTCTGACTGTAATCGTGGGGGATCGCTCGCAAGAGATGCACTTAATCCCTGTCTATAAACAGCAGTAACAGCCGAAATTCCTCTTAAAACATTTACCCACCACGACGCTTGGGCTTTCATAGGGTCTTCGGTTGTCTGTTCCGGTTGCCCACACTGAATCTCAATGGTTCCTGGAGTTGTCTTCTCGAGCGCATTAGGGTTTACATTGCTTACATTTACATTGTTTGTTTCTTCCTTGGCAATATTAGACGAAAGCACGGCCCAATTTTTGCTCCCTTGTCCCAGAACAGGATAAATACTAGCTTGCCACAGAAACAAGCACATCATCCCGCACAGGAATATCGCCGAGGATTTCCGACATCGTCGGTGTGGCAATAAAATAATAATCACCTCTTAAGTTTTAGACTATTTCTAGTCTTTCCCAAGAAAGGCGAGTTTTATAACAACACGGTATATTTAACCGCTTTTAGTACTGGCTACTTAGGTTTATTTATCATATCCAACGCTGGGAATACATATATTTATCCAAACTGAGCAAAGATAAACTAAGTTTTATCTTTTGTATCTGTCAAGCACGGTTAGTGAAGTGAGGCTGAAATGTTTATGAAGGCGTTATTTGAATTCCTTTTATCATCTTTCTCTTCCCAAGAAGAACCACAGCTTAGCGAGGCGGAACATCTGCTTGCAGAAATCGAAGAAACGAGAAAAAAGATGCAATATGCTTGGAATCATCTGGATTACGCGACACCTGAGTACGCAGAAATTGCTGTACTTGAAATCCTGGTCTTAGAGACTCAGTATAGCCTTCTTAATAGACGTTACCGTTTACTGCGAGGAATTAAAGAACAATTCCCATTGCTTATCCCCTCTATGACTAAGACGTTGCCGTTTTCTCTGGAAGACCAACTTCAAAACCACGCGTTCTATGGGGCTTTCTTCAACCCTGATGTAGAAAACGCCTCTTCTGCATCTCAAAAATTAGTATCTAAAAATCCCTATCCACTAAGAAATCTTTGAATGACTCATTCTTCACTTTTTATAATCGTAACCATATAACTCAAAAGACCAAACACTAATTAAAGTTTTGGTCTTTCTTTTTCATACTCTGAAATTGCTTTTCAGCTTCGACGTTTTATTGAAAATATGATAAAGTAACTACAAGATGCAACTATAGAAAGGAAGGATCACATGATAAAAATGCACAGAACTCAAAATACCAGTCTGGGCACAATCGCCGTGGCTGCCCTCGTCGGAGGGCTGGCTGGAGCCGTCGCCGGCCTGATGCTCGCTCCAAAAAGCGGGAAAGCATTACGTCAAGGTATTCATGAAAAAACTAACGACGTGATAGAACACGCCGAGGATGCCACGTTACATCATGCTGGCGCATTAAAACAGCAGGGAACGGATCTCGTAGAAAAAGGCAAGAAATTAGCGGAAGACCTGCAAATTTTTATTCAGGAATCTCTAAAGCTTAAAAAGTCAGGTTATATTCCGATCACTATCACCAAAGATACACCCCCAACAGAGTCCATCCAAGCTGAGGCTGAAGCCGAAGTGACTCCTCTAACCCTCGTTCATCCGGAAATTCCACTCCAAGAAGAATAATAGTGTACTCGATCCCCTACTTCCGACCACGAATGTCTTGCCATAACTCCATCACTTGTTTGACTGCTTCCATAAAGGAGGTCACCAAGCGGAACGGATTCCTTCTCATCTCCTCAAGGCTGACGGCTACCTCATTCACCGTACCTCCGACCTGCTCACTAGTTTGTCTCACAAGGGTAGTCACAGCTTGCACATCCGCAAGCAAATGGGGCAAATGATCATTGACCCCTTGAAGCGTTTGCTTCGCCTCATTCGTAAGTTTCCGAGCCGAGCGCACCCACAGCGCTAATTCAATACCCAAGACCCCTAAAATAATGGTGGCCACAAGTGCACACAATTCGTAAATCACAGCTTCACCCTCCACTCTCATCACCCCTTACTTTAAAGTAAGGATTCGACGACTGAGAGTATTTATCCTTCGCCCCTCACAAAAAATTCTGTTTAAGTAACTTCAATTTATTTTATCGCCATCAGATTATAAGTACATCTCTCCTGGCATTAAGTCCTCTGACGATAGATCGCAAGGTGTGAACTACCCACTACCCTAAAGGGATAGTGGCTTCGGGAACGAAGCTAAGTTCACCAGACTAAGTGTTCAGAAACGGATACTACGATAGTTGGGTTATGATACCTTCGGTTGACGCATCAGACCGTTGCTCTATCGCTCGCAGTTAAGTAGAACTGAGGTAAGGTTCGGTGCTGTGAGTGCCAAAAGCCTAATTATCCTTGTCGAGATGATGTCGGATTCTCTATTTGGTAACAGAGTAGAGATACGCACTACCTGCCTTCGGGCAGTGTGGAGTTTGACAGTTCTC
>JARLHV010000086.1 GCA_031292055.1 Desulfosporosinus sp. | reverse complement strand
TTTTACCAAATTCGCAAGTAAAGGGGTACCCCGAAAACTTATACTTTCTGATACGTCAAGTAAAGGGGTACCCCGAAAACTTATACTTTCTGATACGTCAAGTAAAGGGGTACCCCGAAAACTTATACTTTCTGATACGTTAAAAAAGAGCCTTTCGGCTCTTACTTGGAATATTGTTCTAATTTCAACAAACATTTACTACCGCCCATTTTATCGCAATATTTAAACATTTTCCTACCACCAGTAATAGTAACGTAACATTCGCTGCACTTATATACTGTTTTTAAAATATTATCCTTTGCGTCTTTGATTTCTTTCCATACTTCAATCTGAACGTCCTTATTTAATAGTTCGCAATTCATCTTTAATCCCTCCCTTTCATTATTATATCTTCGACAAAAAGGGAGAATTATCCTGCCTGATAACTATCTTTATTGGAAATAAATATACTTCCTGAGCTAAATATCCCCCCAAATTAGTTAAGTTTGAAATCAGCAATACTGCAAGATGATCCGATCTCAGCGGAATCACATATTAAGAGAACCCTTGAGGCCTGCTTACTGATGGTCTTAGCATCTTCTAACTAATTCGGTTATCGTAATATTTAGTCCGGTTGCCAATTTCTCGAGTTCGTTCATACGCGGGATTTTCAATCCGGCTTCTATATCAACGAGATGGTTAAATCGGATTCCGACATTAGCAGCTAACTCAATTTGAGTTAGCTGACACTTATTTCTGTAGTATACAATTCTTTTGCAAATTGTTTCATCGATCAAGGTTTTCAATGCCTCGCCTCCATGTTATACATCTGGATAGTTATCTCTATGAACACCTTAATCTTTCAACAAACGCAAAAGCCTCCATTGTTTGCGTTGAGGGCGAGCTAACAACCACTAAAATAAAAAGTCTTCCCAGCCTGAGGGGAGGGAAATTTCTGCTGCGCAGTGCTCCATGGCTCGCTAATCTCAGGTACAAACATATACGCCAAGGAAACTACGTATATGTAGATGAGAGTAATTTTCTCCACATTTTTGAGAGGGGGAAGTTTATGTATAATCAGTGGGGACGCCAGCCGATGAGGAAGGATTCATGGACGTTAGTTTTAGGGATAATTATAATCGGCATGATGGGGTATTTATTTATTCCCAATTTCTTCAAATCTGATCCGACCGTTCCCGCAACTAATCTAAACGATGTCAATCAACCCAATACTTATGATCCTAATGCCCTAAATTCGGCGGGTAATCCAATCCAGAATTCCCCGAGTACTAATAACATATTGAACAATGGCAATAGCAATAATGAACTAACTACAGGATATTGGATACTATTTGTTTCTAATGGAACAGTTCAACAGCTTTCCGTTAACGCTCAGGAGTATGCTTTAGTACAGGGACTGATCGAAAGCGATAGTAAAGGAATTGCCAAAATCACGGTATTCTTGATCGATAACGGACAAATTCATCAATTCGTTATCACTAATGAAACTTATTCAATCATATCCAATATTGCAATCATTAATACACGGTCTTCTAATACATCAGCCTATTCCTCGCCTCCTACAGCGATGCTGCCTACGACAGCAATCAGCGAAACATTGACTGTTAGCAACCCATCGACAACTGGATTTACAGTGGCGTTGAATCCAGGACTAAATGGTTTGCTAGCGAGTAACTTTACGCTTCTCAATAGTATGGGAAACCCTGTAACCATTACTAATGTAAGAACTTCAGACAATGGAGCAACTTATGCAGTCAGTGCAGTATTGAGTGCAGGCCAAACTTATACCATAACAGCAACATCTACAGGTTACACCTTCGGAACGGCTCAGAACGTTGCAGTAACATCTGCAGATTACACATTTGGAACATCTCAAGCTGGAGGATCGTCTGCGGCGATCAAAGAAACGTTGACAGTAAGCAACCCATCGACATCTGGATTTACAGTTGCTTTAAATCCAGCCCTAAATGGCTTAACAACAAGCAACTTTACCCTTGTTAATAGTTCAGGAAACCCAGTAACCCTTACCAGTGCGACGACTTCAGGCGACGGAGCGTCTTACACGATTACCGTAGCGTTGAGTGCTGGACAAACGTATACTTTAACAGCTGCGGATGCAGGTTATACCTTTGCAACAGCGCAAACAGTAGTGGTTCCACAATAGAAACATAGTTAATGGTCTAGAAAAACTCGACACGATTTTTTGAAAAGATGATGAACCGAGATGATGCAGCAGAAATTCAAGGAACAAGAACAAGAACAAGACTATGAATCACAATAGTCTCGCTCTTGTAATACTCTTTTCACCATATTTTTCTTTTAGTAAATCAATAACTTTAGTGAGAGCTTCATTATCTCTTTGCGGCTCAGAAAATAACGAAAGTTGACGTTCTAACTTATCAGTCAGATTATGGAGCGTTAAACCAATTAACCTAAGCGGCTGCTTAAACGAAACCTCCCTCAATAAGTTGCAGGCTTCTTTATAAATCACGTCATCAAGATTGGTGGCTTGTGATAAGGTATGCGAACGAGATACAGTGCGAAAATCGTTATACCGGACTTTCAGCGTGATCGTTTTTCCTCTCAAAGCCTCCTTACGCAAGTTCCGGCCCACATCAATAGCGAACTTCAACAATGCCGCCTCCAACACATTCCAATCTGCGGTATCCGAGGCAAACGTGGTCTCACGGCCGATGGATTTCACCATCCTATCACTTTCCACTGGCCTATCATCAATACCTCGGGCTAAGTGATAAAGCTGACTTCCCGAAATCCCAAAGAGCTGGGTTAAATATCCCAACTCTAAGCGATGTAAATCTCTAATCGTTTTGATATTAAGTTTATGCAACTGCTCAGCCGTTTTTTTACCGGCCCCCCAAAGCCTTTCCACAGGTAGTGGGTCAAGAAACTTCTGAATCTTATCCGGCTGAACAATGACAAAGCCATCGGGTTTCTGTAGGTCTGATGCTAGTTTAGCCAGAAATTTATTGCTGGCCACACCAACAGAAGCCGTTAAGTTTAGCTCCTGCTGTATACGTTGTTTAATAGTTAAAGCAATTGCATCCGTAGGACCAAATAAGCTGGTAGACCCAGTAACATCCAAAAAAGCCTCATCCAAGGATAATGGCTCCACAATGGGCGTATAGGTCAGAAATATCTGTCGGATTTGCAATGACACTTCCTGATATTTAGGGATGTTGACCGGGAGAAAGATCGCATGAGGACAGCACCGAAAAGCCTCCGCCATGGGCATAGCCGAGTGTATTCCAAAGTTACGTGCTTCATAAGAGGCAGCACAAACTACACCCCGGCTGTTGGGTTTACCTCCTACCACTACTGGCTTAGCCAGCAAGGCAGGGTCGTCACGTTGCTCCACAGAGGCGTAGAAGGCATCCATATCCACATGTATTATTTTACGCAAGTTCATCCAAACGTCCATTTTACTATTATAACTAATTTTAGTATTTAGAGCTACTTAGCAATACTAATAACAGCATAAAAGATAAGTCGCCCCAAATACCTGCACAAAAATGCCAATAGGATACTCTTAATGAACCACTCTCCATTTTCCGAAACGACTGTTGTGAAACCTTTGGTTTGTTTTAACGTCCAAGTTCTTCTCTTCACGGATACCCGTTAGATCACCAATCATTATCATACCTATAATGGTAATGCTGACCCTATAGTTGATTTTAAATCCATAATAAGTTGCTCTTTGTCGTGTTTCTTCAAATGAGATAGCAATATATTAAGTTTCTTTGTTGAAGAACCTTGACTATATGTTATTATTAGCTTCTTATTTCTTTCATCCATTGATTTAACATTTTTTAAAAATATTATTTCTTTTTTCAAAAGGCCAGTGTTAATAATTAACTTTTCTTCATCCAAACCCAGATAGGGCCTAATATAGACATAGGCATCATAAGCAAAAAGCAATGAGACAAATATTTGGATAATTGCAGAACTGTAATTATTCATCGTTAATTGAAGCAACCCGGATAGCAAGACCATTACACAACAGAATAAAAATAGGATAGCCATAATTGGTTTGCGTTTAAAGTACCTCAACGTTTTCTCTCCCCTTCATTACTAAAAATATATTTTTTTACAATAAATCCCTTTTCTTCCCCCATCTCTTCAAAACATATCATCATCGTGACACTCCCTAAATAGGGTTAACGCTTTCTTTATAATAACATAAATAGCATTAAAGCCAATAAGCAAGATCGTCAAAAATGTCTTGCAAATAATGTTAAGGCCTATCCGAGAAATACCCTGCGGGTATGGGTATTAAAAAAATCATTCTACACTCGAAAGATTGTCTCAGTGTAGAATGATAGCTCTGTATTGGCTGGATAGCAAATTAATTTTTAAAAATTAGTAGGACGATAATGGGAGTAAAATATTTTATTTATGATTTTGCGCTCTTTAAATCAGGACTCAAATAAATATCTGTGGCATGTCCAGTGTCTCTATGACAATCTGTACAAGATTGAGATTGTTTAATCGTTTCATAATGATTTACTTTAGAGGTATTTTTCAGTTTAATCGTATTTGAAAATGATTTATTATCACCCAAATGACATTCTAAACAATTTTGATCGGAAATGATTGCCCTAGTCGGTATAGTATAGTCACCACTAAAATGTTGGAATACGTAGTTTAAACCTCGCGCCTTAGCATGAAATTTCCCCAATTCTCCTCTGGGTTGATGACACTCAAGACATTTTACGTTTTTATGTGCGGAAGTCTGCCACGAAGTATAATATTTTTTCACCTCATGACATGATCCGCAAAAAGGAGGGCTCGATGTTGCATAATACCCAACTTGAAATAAAGCATATAAGCCTATAATTGCTATCCCAACTCCTAAAATAATCTTTTTCCACATACTAATTCCTTCTCCTAACGATGTTTTAAGTAGCATGTGGTATTTTAGCAGTTTTATTCAAATCGAATTGTCTAACTATAATCTTGATATAAATTACCAGTGTTAAGCATCACCATTTGGGTAAGATAAGTTCAGCCGCTTGACATAAAAAAATACTAACACAAATAAGGAGGGCACTAATCATGGCAGGAGAAAGAAACACAAACACCCCAGCAGCTCAAGGAGCTTCACAACAATTGGATCAATTCAAGTATGAGGTAGCTAACGAAATGGGTCTTCAACTTGGTGGTGACCGCACAAGTCGTGAAAACGGTTCTGTGGGTGGTCAAATGACGAAACGAATGATTCAATTTGCAGAGGAATATCTTAAAAGCGGTAGCAAAATATAATTTAAAGTAATTCCATAGATTTCAAAAAAACAGAATTATCTAATTGAGTTTAATAAATGTAAAGCCAGAAGTCCTCATGCTTAAGGACAAAACGAAATCGACTGCCCCATATGAATGTTCGAACCAAGACCCCGGAATAGGGAGGGGCCCAGAGACGTCTCTCTAGGTCCCAAACTTCAGCAACTTTCAAGCGGACAACTGCAATCCTGACAGTTTGTTTTCTTAAATTAGCTATTTCAATTTTACGTCTCTTAATTCCAGTTAACTTGAACAGAACCCGAATTTTGTGTTCCAGCTAGATCAGAGGACAACGTCAAGGTTTTACTAAGAGCTGCACCCGGGTCTTTAGTATAGCTGTTGACTGCACTAGTCGATGCTGTATTAGCAACATAGGTCACATTGCCATCAACCAACCTAATCAACACGCTGCCATCGGTACCTGTTGTTAAGGCAACAACTGGGTTAGTATTGTCATTTAGGAGATAAGCAGTTAAACCCTCAGCTGAGGCGGACTGGTAAGCTGGAACACTAGTGCCTGTCCCCAGATTGAAGAGTGGAACCGGGGTAAAGACTGTTTGCATTGATGTTGAAGATGAGGTCCCCATATTAACACTGCCTGAAATAGCTATACCGTTAACCTGAGTAATCCACAAACCAGTTTCTCCTGTTCCAAGGTATACAGTTTGGTTGGCAATCGGATTTCCATACGGATCCTCAGCAGTCAAAATAATATCTTGCGATTGTCCTCTTACTGCATTAAAGCTGGACGGAATGGCTTGGATAGTAACCGAGTCACCGGCCGATATTGCCGTAAAGTTTGCCGATACTGTCCCATTTGCAGAGCCTTGAGGATCATTCATATTAATTGAAGATGCTGAGCTAGAAAAGGCGTTAATCGTGATACCAACGGATCCTGATGCGCCAGAATTATTAACACTAGTCGTTGGATCGGATTGAAGCCCAAAATTGATCTGACCATAGTTATCATAGGCATCTGTAATAATTGGAAATCCAGTTGTTAGAGTTGTTCCATCTTCATATATAAAAGAATCCGGTACCAAACCTGCTGTCGATTGAGTATAATGTGCCTTAATCTTTTTAACTCCCTTATGAGTTAAATCATAAGGCAAGGTCGTAGAACCTAATGCACTAAAGTATATGCCATCAGGTGCTGTAAGATCAAATACTAAACCATAACTATCAAACTGATTGCCCGCAGCTGGCGCAATAATCTTTCCGTTTTTGTCGAATGCCGCTGCATAAATCGTTCGAGCATCTCCCACGTTATTAGTAAAGTTAAAAACTTGAGGAACTGAGTTTAGGGAATTACACTGTGGCAATAAAGAATTATTACCAGCTAAACCAAGAGCACCAATAGTGTTACTTACTGTGCCACCCCAGTTCACTGTGATAGAGCCCAATTTTTGGGTTTCGCCTAGATCTGAGAAGCAACTTAAGAGTTGTTGGCTGATCGGTGTGCCTGGGTCTGTTTTATAGCTGTTTGTTATTGTCGTTGAGGCGCTGTTAGCAACATAGGTTACATTGCCATCAGCCAACGTAATCGACACTGTGCCATCGACCCCTGTTATCAAGCCAACAACTGGGGTCCTATTGGCATTCAACTGATACGCAATTAATCCCGCTACTGAGGCGGATTGGTAGGCCGGAGCACTAGCGCCGATCCCCATGAAGAGCGGAACGGGGGTATTCACCAGCTGCATTGATGGCGCAGACAAAGTTCCCATGTTTACACTACCCGAAATGTTGGTACCGTTAACCTGAGTAATCCACAAGCCCTGAATTCCTGTTTGCAGGTAGATATTCTGGTTAGTTATTGGATTGCCATAGGCATCTTGGGTAGTCAAAGTAACGGGCTGTGAACCACCCAGGACTGAGTTAACACTGGCCGGAGTTGCTTTAACGGACGTTAACACATTTGTAGTTGAAGTATTCCCAGTCACGAGTGTAATATCCGAACTTGCAACGATCACAGACCCGACTAATCCAGCCCTCCATACGTTTGATATACCCACTTGAGTTGCTGCAGTACCCTTGACCGTAACTCCTGTCACATTCGGTGCAGTAACGGTTACATTAACAATCGTATTGCCAAATAGATCCTCTGTTGTACTATAAGTAAATGAAGTGGAAGATGTAATTGTGGTCAAACTACCATCCACATTCATCTGTTGAGTGGCTACCGGAGCCGTAGCCTGATTCACAGTAGAATCATTTAATGCTGCAGAATAGTTTTCGCTTCTACCAATGGCCGCTGTATAGTTGATTACACTTCCGTTGTCATCGGTAATGAAAATGGGCAAATTAGCTACTTCTGCCGCCAAAAGGGCACTTGTAAGAGCCTCTTTCATTGGAGGATTTGCTAATGCATTCGCATAATTGACTTGAACATTTTGATTAGTGTTACTTTGATAGATAATTGATAATGGAGCTGCCACAGCCGATTGGGTGAAGATTAAAATCGGAACAATTGCACATCCCAGAGCTTTAAACCCTTTTTGAAACATATCTAATTTTCCTCCTTATTTCTCAAGGTGTTGAGGTGTTAGTAGTGGGTGAAGAAAAAGGCTACCTACCTTTACGAGCTTAAGTTTATGAGGTAATATTGTTCTGGTTTTAATTAGCTCGTCACGTCTATAACAAGTTCATTTGTTGCCCTACCCTGCCTTAGCTAAGCATATCGCAGATTAATAATTTTGTCCCCCGTATTTTTACTAGGTTTATCTCATAATTTCGCAACAAATAAGTATAAATTTCGACTTTATCTAAATGTAGTAATGTGGTGATGACCTTGAGACTGGGCTTTAGCCTGAATTCAAAAGTTTTAGGCTATATAAAACTACAGATTATATAAAGAGGGAGAACTTAGAAATCGCTAAGTTCTCCCTCTTTATATCTCAAGACTGCTTCCAAGCGAGTGTTTACTTTTAATTTGAGAAGGATATTACTAACGTGAAAGTCCACTGTCCGAACATTAATCCCAACAGCAGAGGCGATTTCTTTGCTGCGCAAACCTTGTGATACTAATTCTATAACTTCTATTTCTCTGGAAGTAAGTTGTACACTCAGTGTTTCTGAGTTCCTGGGAAAATGTGAGTTACTATTATGAACGGGTTGCAGGGAAGCCTCTAAACCTTGCGAAAAACAGACACCACCATTATAGACTCTTAGTATTCCCTGAATTATCTCCTTTACTGAACAGTCTTTTAGTAAGAAACCATTGGCACCTTTATTTACAGCCTTAGTGACATAACCTTTTGGACTATGTCCAGTTAGCATAATAATTTTCGTTTCTGGTTGAACCTTTTTAATCTTATCTATCAAATTAATCCCACAGGCATCTGGAAGCTTAATATCTAACAACACAACGTCAAACCTAGTTTTATTAATTAAATACATACATTTAATTCCATTATCGGCGATTCCAACTACCGAAATACGAGGTTCAAAAGATAACAAGGCAACAGTTCCTTCCGTGAAAAGTGTATGATCGTCAACGACTAAAACTTTTACTACTTCAAATTCTGTAGAATTAAAGGCCAATCTGATCTTCCTCCTCATTTGAAGATTTTTTGACTTTGCGGTGTATTACCTCGTGTTCATCAATCTTTTCACGCTATTGGGATAGTTGCCTTGAGCATTGTACCCAGCTGAATTGTTGAAATGATTTGAAGATTACCACCCAAGCTTTCTAATCGTTCTTTCATTCCAACGATTCCAAAATGAGCACCCGTCAATATCCAATCCTCTATCTTACTAGTATCAAACCCTTTCCCCGAATCTCTGACAGTCAGTTCAAGACTAGATTTGTTCATCTCGATGTGAATCTTTAACTTGTTAGAACCTGAGTGTTTCACGACATTCGTTATTCCTTCCTGCAAAAAACGATAGGCAGCTAATTCGATTTCTTCTTCAAAACGTTCTTCATGACTAATACCCACTGTCTCTAAGGAAATTAGCAACAGCTCCTTTTGCATTATTTCTTCGCACATTAATTCAATCGCAAGAAGCAGTCCTAAATCGGTTAAAGATGGCGGGCGTAAATCATTACATATTAGACGAAGTTCAAAATTCAAGTCCTCAACTAGTTCCCGCATATGAGAAATGGCCTTTACAATTTTAACATTCTGTGGGCATTCTTCAACAAGGTATTTCAACCACCGATTTAAGTCTAATCCTAGTTGCAAGGGTCCATCGTGAATCTCACCGGCTATCGATTTTCTTTCTTTCTCAAGGCTTCTAAACAGTGAGGTAGTTATTCCTTGCAGCCCTTGAGTTCTTCGTTGCGAGTCATGAGATCGTTGGGCTAAGTCCTTGATTTCTTTCGACAGTTCCTTGATAACAAACGTAGTTATTAGCCGTTGAGCTAATTGACTTGAAATCAAGGTAATTAAAGGTAGTTCCTTTTGGAGAAAATCGACGCGGGAATGACGGTGGCCTAAAAATATCCCGCAAGTAAAATTATTAGCAAGATAGGGAATATAGATCTCGGCAGGTAAATCATCAGCGAGTATTTTGACTTCTAAGTTATTTCTTTGATTAACTTGAAAAAAATCTTCTAGTATAATTTGTTCACTTGGTTTTGCCAAGAATATTCCTGCCGCTCGCTTTAGGTAGCCTCCCTTATCATCTTCTACAATGATAAAAGCCCCCTCAATCGCTAAGCTTTTCACCACCTCTTCTAATGTCTGGTCCTCTTCATTAATTGAAGTTAGGCTTTCGTTTAACTTAAGTACTCTACTTTTTAAATCTCGATTCCCTTCAAATAATGCGAATTTTTCTAATAACTTGCTTATCGCAATTCGAATAAAGCTAAAAAAAACTAAAAACAGCATTGTTAATGATAGCGTGGCAAGATATACATTTAGATCTAAGTTCTTCGATACTTTTAAAAAGAAAAGAACGTCTGTAACAACAATACTAGTAATTGTCCCCGCCACAAAAAATGAAATTGCAATTTCCAAGAGTCGACGACTATCTGGTAAATATTTATGGATGATGACATAATACAAAGTAGCTGGAATAATAGAGATAAATAAATAACTGGCTTCAGTGTTCACTTTTGGTTGAACGTTAAATATAACAGGAACTGCCGTTAATAGAATGAATGGCAAGAATCCTATGGACATGCCTAAAAACACAATATTGGCTTGGTTTTTTTCTGGTCTATCTTTTGGCAACCTTATAAGCAAACCTAGATTCCACAGCGCTAAAAGTATTCCTAGAATCACAGTTGATAACACTAATTTTTTTAATAGACTACTAAGGTGTACAATACCGACAGAATTCAGTACAGTTAAATTTAATATTACGACGAATGCCAAAGCTAACATAAGTCGCCCTAAGCGATTTATTAGATTTTTATTTTCGCACGGAAAAACCGAGACAAAATTAACAAGACACAATGGAAATAAAGGCAAGATTATGCATTCCAATTCTCTGGCAAATATCAAATCACGACTCGACGCTGGAGCTAAGATGATAGCCAAACCTATAAACCAGTTCATCCAAAATAAAGCACGTGCTTGAACTAGAAAATGGCGCTTTAACCAAGTGATTAATCCCAAAATCCCAAAAATATAACCTAAGACAAGCATTGGTATTTCACTTAATAACTCTAGTAAAGCAGTACCTTTAGGTATCTTAATGATGTTATCTGTTGACTTGCCCGGCCTTTGGAATTGAATAGAAGATGCTCCTTCCGCCTCATTCCATTTTTGAACAAAAGGGTACTTATTTGAAGCGTCATCGTTAATTTTTAAAATTAAATCTCCAACACGTATTCCTAATTTGTACCCTTCTCCATTAGGATCAATGGTAGTCACAATCCACTGTCCTTTGACGTTCGTTAGATCAAGACCTATGTATGCTTGATTAGTAATAGCTACAAAATACACGAGTGACAATATGACAAAGGCAGCACTCGCATAATAATATGCTTGCCTCATAAATATTTTCTTCAACAAGTTCGATCATCTTCTCCTTACGGTTTTTGACAACGAAAATTACTTAAATAAATTTCATCGATTCATTAAACTTATTACTCTTTAATATTCCGCATTTTTCCTTCATTTCCTTCCAAGATAGCAAAAATAAACCAAGAGATCACAGATAAAAAACAGTTCCTAGCGCACAATTGCGCCTTCGCGTCCCATAGAAAAAACCCTTTAGCAAGGTATCTTGCCAAAGGGTTTTTTTATCGAATAACTATTTTCCAAGTAGGGTTTGAAGCAAATATTTAGCCATTTGCAAATGGTATCTAGATATCATACCAATGTAAAGGCCACTCAGTGAGTGGCCTTTACATTACATTTAAATTCAATCCCGCAAAGTTCCTCTAGAATTAATGGATACACGGCTCTAGATTAATCTTAAACTAAACTTACCGAACTGTGATTAACTGGATTAGACGAAGTTTGTAACGAATACATCTTACAACCAAGCGAACATTATTTAGATAGAAACGTTCCGCAAGACCAAATCAGTAAGGAAGAAGATACGTCGACCTAAACTAAAAGCAACCAGTCAAAACAAGTTTGTGGTAAGAAAACACTAATCTGGACAAATCCTCCACTACTCTATTAAGTTTAGGTCTCACTGGAGTTAATCTGACAACAGGATCTTAAAATGTTAATGTTGCAAATCACCTGAATTCTGAAATCAATTTCCTTGATTAGATACAATCGAAAAGGAAAACTCAACTCAGATAAACTGACTACTAAACTGGTAAGAAGAACTTTGCGGGAAAACTTTCTTTACGAAATAACAAAAACCACCCTCTTAGGCGGCTCCAATTCTTCGAAATTCAGCATCGACTTAACTAATTGCAATGCCTAAACCTTCGATGAATCGA
The DNA here is from genome assembly GCA_031292055.1 of Desulfosporosinus sp. GTDB lineage: Bacteria > Bacillota > Desulfitobacteriia > Desulfitobacteriales > Desulfitobacteriaceae > Desulfosporosinus. Next base: position 1,749 of record JARLHV010000086.1, on the reverse strand, counting down.
AACTTTACCTAGCACGCGACCAATAAGTTATTAGTAACTGAATCTATTTGATTAACTTCTATACTTACATTATAACTGAATTTTGTTTTCTGTCAAGTGGCCCCAAGAAAAAGCTCTTTTTGGGGAGATCGACTATTAGATACTGACCGGCTTTTCTTCATGTTAATGTGCATCTATGAATTTCAGCAGGTTACGACAATAGCACCAGCAACCTGCAATAAGATGCTGGTACTAACTGGACTCTTAGGATTTGATTAAAGATAAACAATACTTGACGGCACTGTCAACATAAATCTTGGTAGTATCCTCATCAACCAGACGTTTAACAATAGCGAGCAACCCCTCACGTGTTTTAGCAAGAAATTAACCTAATTCAATCTCTGTCATTAATTTATGTTAAAGGTATTCCTGTTCTTGTTCTCTAGGCACAACGATGGAGATGTTAGAATTCGCAAACACCTTTTGGAAAAAATCAGACTGCATCGTAAAACTCGGTCACATCATCCCATCGTTTCTCTTCGACCAATTTAAGTAGAATATACATGAGGGTGCTCCTTTCATACCGCCGCCCTTATCGGCTGCTTCCTGCGCAGTTGTTTCTTTAGTACTTGTTGCAAATACTCGATCAGTTGGGGTTGCAACTCTTCACGCTGCAGTCCCATTTCTATGATCGCCTTCATATAGCCAAATTTATCTCCTATATCGTAGCGTTCTCCCTTCAACGCCAGCCCAAGCAGTCCTTCCTGTCGGCACACTTCTCGCAAAGCATCCGTCAGCTGATATTCGTTCCCCGCTCCTCTTTCCAGTGTTTTCAAAAGCGGAAAAATAGAGGGTTTCAAAATATACCGACCCATAATTGCTATATTGGAAGGAGCATTCTCTGGAGTGGGCTTTTCTATCAGATCCTGCACTTGCAAAATCTTATTTTGCTGCGCCACCGCCGATATAATGCCATATTTGCTCACCTCCTCCGGATGTACTGGCTGGACACCAATCACTGTTTTCGCATATGTTTCAAAAACGTCGATCAACTGCTTTAAGGCAGGAGGATCGGAAACCATAATGTCATCTCCCAGTAAAACGGCAAACGGCTCGTCTCCAACAAATTGCTCCGCATAAAGAATGGCATTTCCCAAACCTAGCGGTTCTTTTTGGCGGGTATAATAAATATTAGCCAGATTGCTGATCGCTTGTACTTCACACAGTAACTCAATTTTACCCTTTTCTTCAAGTATTTGTTCGAGCTCTACAGACTTGTCAAAATGATCTTCGATCGATTTTTTGTTTCGGCCCGTTACAATGAGAATACTTTCAATGCCCGACCGAACTGCTTCTTCGACAATGTATTGAATGGCCGGCTTATCAACGATTGGGAGCATCTCCTTTGGCTGCGCTTTGGTCGCCGGCAAAAATCTGGTGCCTAAACCGGCTGCCGGGATAATGGCTTTTCTGATTTTCATACTATACAACTCCATTCAATTCTGAGATTGATGAAAAGATCCATAGACGACTACCGATATAATTAATAACCAGACTAGCTCCCGTAACAACTAATTTACAAACGATTAAGGGCCATGCCAAGTAATTGTAAATCCCAACCAACAAGCAGTAGGTTATCATCATTGTCAAAAGATTTAGCAACAAGAATTTAGGTAATTGTCCCGAGGTATGGCCGCCGCCTTGCTTGAAGGTCCATTTTTTGTTCAAGAGAAAACTGTTTAATCCACCGCAAGTGTAAGAAAGACTATG
>JARLHV010000085.1 GCA_031292055.1 Desulfosporosinus sp. | reverse complement strand
TGTGGCTTCCTTTTTTGTAATCTACCATAGCAGCTGTCACCCCTTTAATATAGTTTAACAGACTGCTACTACTTGCTCCACGCTAGAAGCTGTCCCGACTGGAAGTCGGGGGTATTAAACCAGGCGCATTGAAAATAAAAGGACTCACCTCTTCGGCAAGCCCTAAACAAAAATGTGGAATTACACAAATCTATTTGTTGAAAAAATAAATAAACGCCAAAAGGCCCCAGCAAATTAATGCTGAGACCTTAGTTTTTTGTTACCCTATATTTATGCGGTTTGTTTGGATTATTAGTCACTGATCATTAAATTTCCATAGTGAAAATAATTTTTACCGCCAGCGACATAGAATAAATTATTACTAAATATCGTTGGTAGTATTGAGTATACACTTAACGGATATACATTCCACGTATTATTCGACGATTGAATTAAAACAGGCATCATTGGATAGCTTCCATTTAAGAAAGGTGGATAGGAAGGCAGAGTTCCAATGCTGTAAACTATGCCTGAAACGTTATCGAGTACACACCCACATGCTCCAGAGGTGTTAACCCAGCAATACCAATTTCCATCACTGAACTTCAGAAAGGCCATTGTGAAATTGGCTACTGTGTTGGTAGTAACGCTTATCACTAGGGAGTTAGTTCCAGACAACACTTTAAGCATACCACCCTGAAGTGTAGAGTTGTAGGGTGTATTTGTATTAACCAAAATAGAAACCCCATCGGAAGCGATTACTTGAAACCACATATATTTCTGATTTCCGTAATACGCATCAACATTCATACTTAGGCAGTAATTAGTATATGGACATTTTAATACTATAATTCTCTCTGTTCCCGGCTGTACATCCGATATAACCGAGAACCCCTGTTGAACTAAAAGTGTACTTAACTTACCAGTTAAATCATTTTCAATAGTGAACTGAGCATCCTCGGTTAGAGAGGAGCTTAATGTTGTTGTAAATGCCATAAATTTCACCTCCTAACTTTTAAACACTATCTCCAACATTGTAATTTCGAAGAACTTCTGCATCTGAAAGGGCATATCCCACATAGTATCTAATATATCCCAAATCACTATCAGCGTAGTAGGTTGCATATTCACCAGCTCTGAATAGCATAGTTTTATTGGTTGCATTGTTGGTAAAGTGTTGCGAAAATGTCATTGTACGTAAATAGACACCATTTTTATAGACTCTGACATTAGGCCAATTACCCGATAACGTCAGGACATCACCTGGATTAATGTCAGACATATTGAATAATAATTGATGGTCGGCATTTCCCATGCTAAGATTGATATAGGTATTGCTATCTTTGCACAACCCAAACGGAGCCCATTGATCTGAATTTGAGTTTCTGTCCAACAGATGGAACACTTTATTGTCCGTACCACGATAGTTTAATTTAAGTTCAAGGGTAAATAGATCGCTTGATGGTAATAAACCACAATCGATATATGAACTTATGCCATCTCCTTTAACACCACCAGCCCCATCGCTACCGCTGCTCGTTGTATAGGCGAATCCATAGGCAGTTCCATTATTTCCACTTGCCGATCGGTCAATCCACAAAGAGGTCGGTGGAGAGTTGCTAAAGTCTTTGCCACTTAAATACATGACGAGCCCTGTTTTTATATAATCGGATGAATTTATAACGGTAATCGTTGCTGAAGCTGTTAATGAAGTCCCTTGAACTGTGCCTGCCACAGTAAATGTTCCTGCACTGGCATATTGATTAGAATTTACGGCTTCCCAAGTCACTGCCGCATTATTCAGATTAGTGATCGTGCAAGTTTCTACAAAGTTGTTTAGAAGATCATAAAAGATATGCCTAACACTAACCATGATACCAGCCAGAGTTAGCGTTGTGTTGTAAATTCTGAATAATTGGCCCTCGATTTTAAGGATATTTCCATCAACTAAATACTTCCATTTTCCTCTGGAATCAATAATGTGTTCTATGGTAGCCTCATATTTATCGTTTAGCATCTCCTCAACGAAAGCGGTCTTGCAATCACTCAAGACTACAAGACCATTATTATTGAAGTTTATTTCATTTGCGCTATAAACATTGATCACATTGGAAGCCATTACAACCACCGCCAATTCGGAGTAATTTGAAGAGAAGATACACTACCTGTCCAACTAATTGTGTTTACTCCAGGCAATAATACTGGGAAATCTCCAGACATCTGATTGTTTAGAAGAGTAGAACCATTATAAGCATCCTTTAAAACTGAGTCGATTGTGATACTGCCTGATATTCCAGTCAATTGAATACTAATGCCATTTATCGTGAGAGTTATATTTCCATTTCCCATTAGAAAAAGGACAGGTTCACTGTTTGCTGTCCCTGGATTAGTTATAGAGCCATTACTCCAAAGAGTCACAGGAGTATTGGTCACTGCATATTCAAAGGGCTGGCATCTGAAATTGACCAGAAATTTCCCAAATAAAAGTATCTCTTGGGTTATGTCAACCTGATCGGAAACATGAGCAATATAATATTTTTCTGTCTGATTGTTAAAGATAAGTTGCCCCTCGCCACCGTCAAGCCAAGGTTTAATCAAGTCAGCATGAGCAGCAACGCTAGTAGTATCTCTAAAATTACACTGAATTGGGATGATTAAATCGTTGTACGTTGCGTCATCTACCTTGAGACTTCCACTTCTTCCAGGCACATCAAAGTATTGAATATTCCTCTGCAGTTTTGAGATAATTGGCCTTATTTCAACCACAATTCCAAAATCATTAAAACTGTCCTTTCCTAGAAAGTTGAAGCTGAACATCTTAATTACTCTCCTTTGCTTTTGCCATCTGCCCTCTGTAGAATTCAAGCTTATTGGCAAGTGTTTGGATATCCATATTATTAGAAACGACAATCTTATCAGTATGTAAAAGTGCTCCATAAGAATAGGAATTGTTAACTGTCGATCCTGCTCCTGCGCTAGATCCGGCAGTACTAGGAGTTAAACTGGCATTGGCATTAACATTGAACTTCATATCGTTAGAAAGTCCCTGAATTGCTTGCGTGACTTTAGACTTGTTCTTTTCTATACCAGTCGCCAATCCACTCATAAAGTCGGGCATCCATTTTTCATAATCCACAAGAGGCCCCTGATCTGGAGTACTGAAATGAAAAAACGAGCGAATTGTATTTCCGACATCGCTGATTGTACTGGCAACAATAGACATCATGCTTTTTATACCGTCAATGAACCCCTGAATCATATCTTTACCCCATTGAATTGCTTCCCCTGGTAAGGCTGTAATCCAATCAATGGCTGATGAAATACCATTAACTATGGCATCCTTGACGCTAGGTGTAGCGGGTGGCCGGCCATGGGGGGTAACCCATAATACCGCCCAAGGAGCGGCACCCGCTACAATAGATTCTACCTTGCCAAATTGAACTTCTAATTGAACTAACCCCAAGGGATAGAGTGTAGCAAAATCTGAATGCCAAGAAGCATCAAGCGTAGTTGAAGTTGAGCATAGATGCCTCTGATTATCTTTTTGGGGTATACCTCTATCAATACTGCCTGTCGAATCATCATGGTGGTTATTTGGTAAAAATGGGAATTTTTCTTCGCAACAAAAGTTTCACCATTTTTAACTAAATTACCATCAGTTTTTTATTTTATTGCTATAACGAAGTATTTTGGAAAATGAACGGCAAAATTTTAGAGTCGATACCGTGAGGTAGCCAACTCGAAAACTTTGCCGTGAGCTATTTGTTGGAAGGACAGACTGACGGAGTCCAATTAAATTTGCCTATGACAATCCAGATTAAAGAGATTGTCCACACTGTGGTCCCCATGTTAATGAGCTCAAAAAGAAAAAGACCAAGCAATTGGTCCCATTTTGGCTGAGCATTGGGTGCCATTTTGGTATCCTCTGAAGTGAGCGAATCCATACCCAAGTTACTTATTACTTAGATCTATCTTTTTACACCGTTATAAATACGCTTTTTAACATCAATTGACGAACCTCTTCTAGACCCATAACCTCTGTCCCTTCCCCAAAAACCAAAGAAGATGAAGAACATAATACTAACCCACCACCACCAGTCTCCTTTCCAACCCCAGTCGCCATAGTCTCCGTGGGATACTCTACTTCCACCGAGAAGAGACATGAGATATCATCCTTTCTATAAATAATGACGGTTTCCTGTCCATATTTTATAAAATATATCGGATTATGTTTCCAAGTTATAACCTACTTTCATCTTGTCTACTATTCCTAAATAGCTCCTCTTTATATAGCGTTCTGTTGATCATAAGTATCCTAGGGCAGGGTAACAAATCGCCCCAAAACACACGATTATCAACGGAATTTAATTGTAAGAGTATGATGCGACTTAGTCCTCTTTTCCAATATTGAAGAGGAATTTGATCGATTTTTACAATGTAACTAGAAACTAGGATAGATAATATTATATAGTGGAGGGGAGCGATAATTAATGTTTAAACATCCCTACTTTACTACAAATTCAAACATTCCTCAGAGTGTATTTAAATTATCGGGTACGCTGGCCCGAACCGGAAATATTTTATTATTGGTTGGTGAGACAATTGTTCTTCTTTCTAAAGATAACCGAAAAATAGATTTAATAGCTGCTGAAATTAAACTAACCGCAGGTGGAATTCTCATTTTGGCTGCGATTATCGAAGGACAGGAAGCAAAGTCACATAGCGGTATCCTGCCCAAAGAAACCCCTCCGAAAGTTATTGGATCAGTAATTAGTGAAATCGGCGCTATTATATTGACAGCAGTCCTTTACTACGAAATATCAAGAAACGAAACTGTCTCAGAAGAACCGATTACTTCTCCGTTTCTTGGGGGATTAAACTAAAACATAGGATATTTTATTCTTACGCAAAGACGGATAAATTTGCTCATTGCAGAGTCACCAAGTCAATGAAAAGTGCTATCTAGTGTATTATTAATGGAATGTCATAAATATCATTCAATGCGTAAAAACCGGTAATTAAATAGCTTAAACTACTGAACTGCTCCCACGCCTCCGACAAAAGGCGCAATGATCGGAACGTTGGAAGGCTTTTTTGTTCTTGTTATCTCACTTCTAAGTACTGAAATGAGAATCGCAGCGCCTGTTTCACTTATTATTGTCCCGATCACTTTAGCCGGATTTTCTTCTGGAATAATCCCAGTATAAGCTCCTACTTCCTGTCCTTCAGATTTAGCAGCAATCATAATGAGGATACCGGCAAAGTATTTGATATCTGCTGCCCTGAGCAGAAGCCATTCATTCTTTATAAATACAATAATTGACTCCCCAAGCCATAATAAAATATCTGCGATTTTTCCTAAGGGATAGGAAATTGTTAAAACGCTAAGAGGAATCTTCTCCCCTTCTAAACTGATATAATCGGTTTCTTCTCCTATTTCCGGATGAGAATAATCGATCTGTTGTTCTCTGTCAATTTCTTTTTTATTCATGTTGGAACCCCTTTCTTTCATAGAGAAGTCCATATCCGAAATTACTTTGATACTCTTTATAATGCCAGTTTTTTTCTCCAATCATGACAATAACCCTGGTCACTGCTTAATTTCAACTTCAAGGTCGATATAGAGCAGTCAATCGTATTTATCTCGCCTTCAATTTTGTTGTCAGCATCCAGGTATTGATGATTTTGGATCTCAACATCTTGAAATCCGGCTTAATCTAATACACCCGTTGCCGATTCAGCGATAGCTCAATCAAAGGGATTAGCTGAAAAGAGCATAGATTTCTAACATAGAGTACATTGTTTCCATTTAATATAAGATATGTGCTGAATGTGTGTCTGTTACTACATAAGTGCTTTTCCCTCTCCTCCATCAAACCTAAACGTGCTCAGTGTCGATAATGTCGAATTAGCAATAGCCTCGTCTTTTTAAAATAAAAAACGCGCCATTGTCTTTGTTCGTTAAGCCTTTGCGATGCCCCCTACGGTTACTCCACTATTTCCTCCACCCTCATCCCGTTTTTTAGTGCGCACGTTGTGCGTTTCATATATATTTCTTAGAAATTATCGCTCCTGCAATTGCGATGTAAGACAACCGACTAACTTCATGCGAAAGCCTCTGGGGGACAACAGCATGTCGGTAAAGTCAGGATTAGACAGCAAGTGCTGTCGGGTGACCTGGTGAGTCAGGCCATAGTAAAGCCTAGGGGCTGAATCCGGGTCTGTGGCTTCGGGCGCTACCAGGGCGTAATAAAAACTGGTATCAATGAGTATGTCCAAGATTTGAAGAATTGGGTATAAGCAGGCCTATTGACGCACCTGCGGTAAGCAGGGTAACGACCAACCGGATAACCTACGTATGGATACACTATATGAAACTGCTAAACGCACCTACCTAAGTGCCGTTCTCGGTATATGGCAGAGAGCCTTAATAGTAGCCTAACGGCCTTCTGTAATGGATGGCATATGGTGAAGGGGGGCAGTATTCCAAGTTCCAATTTTGAGAGGAGTTGCTTTGAAGCAGCACATCTTGTATTAATCCTTCTACAAGTTGCCGCTTGGGTTCTTCCACGTCTTTAAAAATTTCATTAATCTTTGCCAGTTCTTTCTCATATATATCTTGCCAAAGAGATTGTTAGGTTTGTCATAAACCGGAAGCAAAGACACTGCTCCATATAACCTATCAATATCAACAACCAGATCCCCGCGATGCATATTCTCTCTGACATAGCTCGTCTTTCCTGACAACGGAGTACCGAACACAATGTAAACCTTATGTTCAGGTCGATAACCAAACCGATTGTGCTCTTTATCATGACAATCATGGCAGACTATAAGAATGTTCTCTGGGTTAAGGCTGACGTTATAATCACTCACATTTTTAGGCGTCAGTTCTTTGATATGATGAAGTATACAGTCAGACGGATTTGCTATTACTTTGTGACATAGCTGACAGACTGGCCCTCGCTCTGCAATAATAGCACCTCTGAACTGCTGCCAGGATTCGCTTCCATAAAAACTTTTAAGTACCGCATACTTTGCCATTTATAATCACTTCATCTCCTTATCGAAAGGCACACAATGCTTAGTATTTTCCGCAAACTGAACGACCCTGCACTGAAGTACAGGGGTTCACGATTGCGACTGGAAGTCGCGATTACGGCTGAAGCCGTTTAAAAAGTGCGGACTGGAAGTCCTTATAAAGACTTAAGTCTTCTGAAAGACCTATTGCTGAAAGCA
>JARLHV010000084.1 GCA_031292055.1 Desulfosporosinus sp. | reverse complement strand
GGCCTATTCTATACCTCAATAATGAATCTTTCAAGAACCTTTTGTACACTACTGGCAAAGGAATCCGCCGCGCCCCAATCAAAATTAAAAATCATTCCTTCTGAACTCCCTGTAGATATCGCTCGCACATCAGTTTTTCCGTAAATATTATCTATTATTACAACTAAAGCCACCCTATTCTTAACTCGCATAAAGTATTTCTCAAACACCAATGTTCCGATATAAATTCCATTTCCCAGGTCATGAGTTTCCTCATGCACCAAATCTGCATTTTCATTTTGTTTTACCAATTCCAATGCTTCCTTGGGAGAAATACTTACCTTAAAGTTGTTAATGCTCATATTTACACTTCCTCATTCAAAAATCAAAGCCGATCGTAACCATTTACAATATTCTACCCCGGAGGGCTACGCCATGGACAAGATACCCTATCATCCAGTGGTAGAGCTACTACTCACCCACACACATCCCAACGAACAAGTTCACCAAGACAGCCACCCCGGCGGTGTTTGCCATTTAACAAAGAACCCCACACCAGCGACGCCATTTACCCTCATCCACCGGATATCCACGCTTACGTAATAGTTTTACAAGACGCCACCTCGGCGGTGTTCCCCTAGATCGGGCTTTAAAATATAAATATTTTTGGGGGAAATTAAGCTCAAATATTATTATCAATACCCAACCCTTTAACTGGATTAACATAATGCGTTCGGTAAGCCATTTCAATTTTTAAATCTCCTGACTTACTAAATTTAAGATCGACCTTATTCCCTTTCCCCCACTTTTTATAAGCAGTTGTTGAAGGTTTCAATTTTCGTCCCACCGCAAAATTCTTTAGTTCAGCCATTATTAAACTCATCTTGGAAGCTCCCTCTGCCGGAACTTCAACTGCGAAATGCGCAAACCAACTGTCGCTGGCCGCGCCGTGCCAATGCTTAACTTCTGCGGGAATGTTCACAACATCGCCCGGATGCAGTTCCTGCACGTCTTTACCCCATTCCTGATACCAGCCGCGGCCAACCGTTACAAGCAGGATTTGACCTCCTTTGTGATGAATATGCCAATTGTTGTGGCACTTCGGCTCAAATGTCACATTGCCGATACCAACGCCTGTTGTTGTCAACATATTTCTGTTGCATCGTTCAGACAAAACGTGAATCCGCGAAAGCCGTCAAGCGTCCTTTCCATGGATTGCTTACTGCTGTCGGCGGCGGTAACTATGAAATAGAACTCCTTTCCAGTGATTTCCTCATATCCCGGAACCGTTCGATCAATCAGCGTTTTTATCTGCGCGTCCATCGTATAGAAGTACACCGACGTCGCCATGACGATCACATCGGCGGCAATCATTTTCTCCAAAATTTCCGCCATATCATCCTTCTGTACACACTTATGAGTATTGTAGCAGGTCTCGCACCCAGTGCAGTAACCAATTTTCTTGTCTCTCAAAAAAAATCTTTTCTGTCTGATTGCCCGCTTCTTTTGCCCCAAGCATAAACTGATCGCAAAGTAGATCGGAGTTTCCGCCTTTCCTCGGGCTGCCAGACAGCATCAATACTTTTTTACTCATAAAACTAATCCTCCGATCTTTTTAGCTCTTTTTCTTTTTTAACCACTGATTGTTCATAACTTTCGATTTTATAATTCAGGCGTTCTAGCGTTTTCTTCATATCTTCCATTCTTGTTAGGAGTTGCTTTCGTTGCTCGATAAATAGTTCTTTTCTGACCTCAATGGTCGTATCGCCCTGTTGAAACAGCCCAACATACTCAATCAATACTTCAATCGGAAGACCTGCACTTCTCATACATTTGATAAATTCGACCCACTTACAGTCTTCTTCTGTATAATCTCTGCTCCCACTCTTATTGCGGTTCACACTAGGAATCAGTCCGATGCGTTCATAATAGCGGAGTGTATCCTGTGAAAGATCAAATTTTCCACTTACTTCTGCAATCATCATTGCGGTTCACCTCCTGATATCAGATATCATAACACCTGGAGTTAACACCAAGTCAAGCGCTTTTAAAAGGAGTGCAATTTAAGGTAGATAAACATCAGGATTCCATAGATCATAAGAACCGTAAAACTATGTTTTAGCTTCTTTGGCTCGTTTCTCTTGTCGTTTTTCTGCTCTAGTCATCAGGATTCACCGTTTTGCAGGGCTTAAGCCCTTTAAGGCAATCTTTGAAGTCCTTTTGGAGGGGATACATATAAATCGCCTTACGAGACAGTGCATATTCTCTTTTCCGATCCACTCTGCCCCGACCTTGCGTTTCACCCAGATAGATCCAGTTTGAGGCTTTATAGCATGTGCCTGCAAAGTGAGAGGTATCAACAAACGTTTCTAAAAGGACGGGTGCATAACAATACTCGCGCAGCCAGTCTTCTTGAATCTAGCGCTTCGTTTTCTAGAAACATCTTTTGGGGGAAGCTCAATAAGCCCTGCTTCTTCCAACGTTTCTAAAAACGAAACACATTGGGGGCTTTTAGCTCTTCCAGCAGGTGTAGTCCATCCTAAAAATTCACAGACGGTTTTCGCTAGCTCTTTTCTGGATAATTGCGGATATCTTTTTCTTGTCCATTGGATAAGTTCTATCTCTTCAGATGTAAAATTTCTGCCAGAGTAGACCATGATCGTCTTGTCCATGGAAACGCCACCTACCTATTCAAGACTATCATCGCAGATGGGTTTTGAGTAGGTCAGCCTTTTTTTGCGAAAAAGTAAAATAAAATAACTTTACACCCCGCTTTTCTTGCGGGATGTAAAGTTATGCTTCAGCTCTGACAAGTTTATTAAGTACAACCCGTTTTACTACGTAGATTTAAATAATTTTTAATAAAATTCTTCTAGGGGATTGCATTTCTGATATAAATTCGCCTTTAGGAAATCTGGATATAATAAACATCCTCCCACTAAAAGTAAGAGGAATGCTACAAGGTTGGTTAAGGAAACCCTTGTCCCAATATGCTCGGCGAATGACGAGAGTCTCTAAACCAAAGAAGGAGGAGAATTAACTACATAAAAAAAAAAATTAGCCTTAGTTTCTTTAGCTATCGCAAGTATGGCACTAACAATAGCCCCGATTAATGCCTTTACAGACATTGGGGTAACACGGTTTTTCGGTTCGGACAGAGTCGGAACCGCACAGTAGCAGATGCTGGCTGGACAACTGCTGACACGGCCATCTTAGCTCCGTCAGGGGATGATAATTTAGTAGACGCTCTGGCTGCCGCACTGTTACAGGCAAAACAAGTCCGATCCGTTAAAATAGCATTCTGGGCATATGTAATAGTTCATGAATTAATACATATACAACCGCATTGATTCCAAGTATACTCATCAAAAATGGAATTCCTATAAACAATATAGGAAATAAGATTAATATAGGGTTAATAGAACTTATTTTCTTGAGCAAACTCACTCTGAGACACCAGTCTATAAAAAGACCGAAAAATAACCAAAAAATAATAGTTATTATTCGCAAAAACGTAAAAAAATTCGAGCCCCATTGTTCCCTTAAAATATAGGAATAGTTTTCAAGTATCCAAAATGGTGGACTAGTTATATAGAGTGTCAAGTTTTTGTCATCATAGGTTAAACCAAGCGAATTAAACCAGGAAACAATTCCAGCAAACACTGTAAACCAAATAGTGAACTTAAACTTGTTTACAAATATTAATTTTGAAGATTTGTGTTCAGCGATTAAACAGTCTTCTTTTTTAAGTTCTTCTCTCATTTCCCCACAACCTCTTATTTTAAATATTGATGTGACCTAGGCTTTCGCAGTCATAGTAGATCAGATCATCCTACTATGTCCCCTCTGTCTTCTTCATTATCGGGGACTACGCTAAACAAAAGATAATGAATAACAGCTTCATAAAATTGACGCGTAATCATTCGCTTGCATTCCTTCAAAGATCTTATAAATATACCTTACAGCCTTGGACTCTTCCGTTAATCTAACCTTAAGATCATGGACATTTACAAAATCAAAATAGTTATCGTACCAAGGCTCGTCAGGTAGATGTGCGTTAACGTACTCATTTACATATTGTTGGATTTCCTGTCCAAATATGATTTTTACTCCTTTGTGCAAATAATTTACATTTTCTAATCGAAGAATTTGAATATGAACTAGCCTGTCGTGAGTGGCTATACGAATAGCAAGATTATTCCACTCTAATATTTCCACACATTTCCTTAATTCCCTCCCCAGATTAGCAAAAATAATCCAAGAAAAAACAAAAATAGCCAGACCGTCCAAACGATCTGGCAAATAACTTCAGTGGCGACTTTACCTATATAGTTTCATTGATCATGTAGGGTTCCAGTGACCAGTCACATAAAAATACGTAGTTGTTTACGACAGACAGCAACCCCAACAGGGTTCTTTAAGACGAGTACGGTTTAGGGGCGAGGGCCGCAAGGCCCTTAGCCTACAAGTTCGCCATGTGATATGCTCCCCTTAGGTAGACAGATTCAATAATAAAAATCTGTTAACTTTATATAACTTTGCTAACTCTTGCCGATACAATAGCAATACCCTTTGGAAGCACACGTCCAGCATTCGAGCCAGTAAAATAGAGTGGTTTTAGATCCTCAAGCGTCATATTTTGAATATCCTGAAAGCCTCGCTGGTTCATGAAAGTCTCAATCTGACCCTGATCAATCCCAAACATATATTTTTCGCCACTCACCTTTCCTGCCTTATTCATCATCTTCCCGTAGCCATTACTAGTGTCGTGTAGTGTCTCATTGTAAAAATAGTCAAAGATCACCGCACTACCATCTCCGGAATGATTGGCGATAAAATCCAGCGTGTTGTCAACACCTTCCTGTGTAAGAAAATAAGTTACTCCCTGCCAGATAAACAGTGTTTTACCCTGTTCGTTGTAGCCGCTGCTTTGCAGGCGTTCCCCGAGTTGCTGGGTATTGAAATCCACCGAGATGAATGTGACGTAACTGGGCAGCGGGTTGATGACCTTCTTCAACCGATCTAGCTTGACAGCTTGTGTATCAGGGTGATCAATTTCAAACACCTGCGTCTTCTCGATACCCGGGATGCGATAGGCACGGGTATCAAACCCGGCTCCCAGTATCACAACTTGGTCGACCCCATCAAGCAGACTAGCTTTGAGGAAATCATCGATGTACCTCTCCCGGCCGACAATAAATGCCGTAGCCCCAGGGGCAATGCGCTCGTATATACCAGAATTAATCATCAATTTGAAGAGGGAATACAAAATAACACCGGGTATCAAAGCACGAGCATAGGGATCGTAGCAAATTCGTTCGGACACCGGTCTTTGCGCCTCGATAGCACGAAAATAAGCCACGCCTTCAGCTGATTTACTTGACTGATTTTTTTTCATATAAAATATCCTCTATTTTTATAAGATGAATTAGTTATTTTCGAAACGGATTTACAAGAATAGGAGCAGATCCACTGTCGAAAAAGCGAAAGAAAATGTAGAAGAATTATCTTGTTGTAACTTCTTCCACATCAAGCCATTCCCTGACCGTTTTTGTATCAAGGCGATATAAAGAGCAGCAAGGAGCACCCACTACATGCTCAATTGCGTCTACATAGGCAGTGTAGGTATCAACGATATCGTCAATATAGCAAAACCCCTCGCGTTCCTGCTCAACTAAGAGAAGTAACCTGGCAAAAGAATTCTCCATGCTGAGCATAAGGGACACGATGATTTCAGCCGCATGGTTGGCATAAGGAACTGAAAACACACCTTCCTGAATCCCTTGACTAACGATCAGAGTCACCAACGGAGTTCGTCGTTCAATAGTTGCTTCGTTTACTTTCTGCCTTACGCCAGCATTGTCGTCGGAGTACCAGCCACGCATCATCCCTATAAGAAAACTCTTATTAGCAGCCTTCAAACGGTCAAGTGTGGCAAAAAAAACCTGGAGTTTTTCGAGGGCAGGCAAATGTGGATCATTGATAATAGGTAGGAGAAATTCTTCCGCCTCTTGTTGCATACGTTCAATAAGGGCTTCTAATAATATCGCCTTGGAGTTAAAGTAGTGATAGAACGCCCCACTGGAAATCTGTAAATCAGTTAGAATGTCCTGGATCGTCATTCGTTCATAGCCTTTGGAATATAATAGTCTTTGTGCCGCGTCAAGTATCTCATTACTTTTTTCAGTATATTCCTGTTCTTTTACAATTCGTGCCATTTTCCACCCCTTTAATAAACCGATCGTCTATCTATTTATTTAAATATATACTAAATGTGCCTATATATCAATTGATAATGATCTTCGGCAATATTATTGACAAAGTGGTTAAACCAAGAACTTTTCTCTCCTGCGTGTGGGGAGTAATAGTTTTCATGGCTTTTTCCTATGTATTATTATCTCGCTTTTAGGTAAACAGCTTCTACGCAGATTTTTTGTTTGGCTGACTAATTGAAAATATTCACTCTTTAAAGTAGTGACAATTATTCCACTATTTCATCCACCCGCACCCCACTCTTCAGTGCGCACGTTGTGTGTTTCATATATATTTCGTAGAAATCATCACTCCTGCAATTGCGATGTAAGACAACCGACTAACCTCATGCGAAAGCCTCTGGGGGACAACAGCATGTCGGTAAAGCCAACGTCCCAATTTTCTAGACTTTACCTCGGCGAGGAGCTATCAGGGGTAGAATGTTGAACATAGAGATCCCAATATCTTTAGTTCCTTGCAAATTATCACTACTTCATTCTACCATAGCCTTAGGACATTTTCTGAAGTCGTTATTTTTCTAGCTCCATATACTTCCTTTAGCATAAACCAATAATAGCATATTAGTGTAGCTTATTTCTAAATTATTCAGAGAAGCTATATCCTACCCATATTAAAAAGCACCTGCCTTTTCCAGCAGATGCCCTTTAATATAGGTCGCTTCAGTATTTTTTCTTACTTATTCCAACCTCAACCGTTACCTTCTTGCCCTTTTCCCCTACCGTATAATCATTTTTATATAGCAGTACACAGGTAGAGGCTAAAGCCCTGACTCTACGACGAACAAATGCCCCAGAATATTTTCTAGGGCATCATGTCTCAAAAATATAGTCTTGCTGTAGATACAGTTACTATTGGGTATTGACTCATGTTATGAATCACCCTTGTTCTTACCCTTTTCCTCTCGCTTTTCCTTTACCTTTTCCTTTTCGTGGTCCAGCCCCTTTATTTTGTCCTGCTCCTGGCCCATTTCCAGTGTCTTGTTCATTATCGTTACTCATAATTTCGAACCCTCCTTAAAATGGTCTTATAACCTCTAATAGGATAACCTAAAATCAAAAAAGGATGTTTGGATATTTATGGCTCATTAAATCAAACAACAATAATACCTATGGTAAATGTATCCGGTGATAAACAGCAATTTATACCTTAAAAAGCCTCACAATGAAGTAACACCAACGTGCGTTGATGTGAATGTAGATGTTACTTCATTGTAAGTTTTTCTAAACCGTAGAAGCAGCTAGTTTTCTTATAATATAAATGTCGCCAACATCATACTGCCAAACATATTCGCTAATATACAGACTTCTTGGATGATAGTCTGGGCGCAATTTAATACGAGGATTCATACACCGATTATTCAAAGGATTTTTAAACCTCGAAGCTAACCTTTCATAAGAAAGGTAGCATAATCGTGGGAGAAACACCAGCCGAAAGTTAATTCTATCAAGAGTTCGCCCCGTCCGGTATCGCCATGATGGACAGCTCTCCTATGAAATGATTCGGGTAGGCGGAATCAGGAAGATTTATCCCTTTACTTCGAAGATTCGCCAAACACTCCACAAGATATTCATCGTTATGCTCTGGGTACACAAATGGAACCTGGTTTTTATTTTCTTGCAGGCGTTTAATTTTCCCATAGTCTGGCTCGAATTTTAGTGCAGATTTACCTCTATAACTAGGATCAAGCCAACAACCATCGATGTAAAACCCGCGCCGTTGCATCTCATGCATTACCTGTATGTGATAGAACCAAAGTCGCTCTCTTGAATAACTAAAAACATAATTAACCGTTGAATGCGGTTTCCCCCAGCCTTTCCCGCGAAGGGCACAACATTCTCGATGCTGTCCCAAGAGTTGTTGTCTAGGCAAACTTGAAAGCAAATCTTCATGCCACAGGCGCATATTCTTTACACTCCCGTTATTCTTCATCTATAGTATTGCTGTTTCAGATAAAATACTCTACTTGTGCTAAAGGAAAGTAACACTTAGCTTGATCATGGAAAAATGTTCTCAATTCTTCAAGTTCCTCTGGTGGGTAGACATATTTTCCATATCCAAATTGACCATATTTAAACTTTCGTGATTCCTCTTCCATAGGTAGTGTGGAGTTCGGGAAAACATCCAAAATATTGGCTTTAGCTTTCAATGTAAACCGGTGCGAAATGAATTCTAACGACAGCTGTTCTGACGACCAACCGACCGGAGCCCTTTTTGCTAATTCGTCCGCTGAGCGCTCCATTAATCGCCGATACGCGTCTTGCCACCCTTGAAACCGAAAAATTGGAGCAATAATAAACCCTAACGGATATTCAGCATTTAACACTTTACCTGCCGCAATAATCCGGTCTTCCGGGGAAGGCGTGCTGTGTTCAAACTTATCCACGACCTCATCACAATTCAAACTAAAGCGAAAACGTGTGTGGCCTTCATGTTTAACAGCGAGCAGAGTATCTACATCTGTATACTTCGTTACAAAACGGAAGCGACCGTTGGCCTCACGCCCAAAAAATTCGATGACTTGCTCCAATGCCCCAGTATAACGCTCCACTGGAAGTGGATCTGAGGTTGCCGCCCCTTCAAATCGGGTGATCTCCGGAAGTCGTTCCTGAATCAGTTTTGATGCTATACCTAGGATTTCCACAAGATTCACATAAACACGTACATAGGGTTTTTTCCCTAGGGTTGTGGCTAAATAGCAGTATTCGCACATTCCCGGGCAACTTGTGACTAAGGGCAACTGATAATGGGCAGATGGTTTACAGGATTGGAACGTCACACTTCGACGTACTCCGATGACTAATGTCCGCTTGGCTTCCCGATACTGGGCAGTTATAGTCTTGCCGGGAATCCCAGTCACTCTATTATGTGATGCAGTGGGAGTGACATCTATCCCCATGTGCCGAAAACGCTCGACTAAAGTCCTCCCCAAAGGATACTCAAGGGCACCGGGCTCGTAAAATACGCGAAGGGGTATAAAATCATTGGTCATCTCTGTTCACCTCAGGAATAGGTTACCCTATGCGAAGCGAACTATTACTTGCACGATTAAAAAACGGAATAAATGCCAAAGTAACATGAGTTCAGCCACTGCAAGTCCTAAATTTGTGGTTGGGACCTGCCATAGACGACCAAAACGGGATGAGCCTTCGACCCGAGGTAGAGATCTCTCTCCACTGAACATCCCAACAAACCAGTTTCTAAGACAAACCAACCCAATGGTTTGCCATAACCTGGGACACAAAACATACTTACAATGAGGTAACGCCAACGTGCGTTGATGTTGATGCATTGAAAAGCAATGAAGTAACACCAAAGTGCGTCGGCTGCGCGTTTATTGGTTTAGCAAGCACAGTGAGGCTGAAGGATATCAGGTTAGAAAACTTCTGATTCGGTGCAGTCGATGTGCGTGACGTTGCTTATCTGCACATGAAGTCAATGCCCGACCAGGCCGCGTGCAGCGAACAGTTTTAACGTTAGGTCAATTCACCTCAACCCTTCATTCATTATTATTATTATTCACTTTGACTTATTGAAAGCATCTTTACAACGAAGACCATCGATGGCAATGGATACTAATCTATGGAATCGGTCAATATCGGAAGCGTCTCCTTGCTGCTCTAAAGCCAGCAGAAGGCTAAACAAAAGCGTGTTTAAATCCTGCACATCGATATCTTCCCGTACCGCCTTCGCTTGCTGGGCCCGGGTAAGAAGATTAGCAATTGCCGATTGAAAATCCTGTAAAACACCTAAATTTGCTGTCTCACTAATTAAAGTACCCCTTTTAAAAGCGTCTTTCCAAGCCCTGTTGGTAAAGCCCTCATCCAAAACACGTGAAAATAAATCAAAAAATGCCTTGCCCGGATCGACATGATTCATCAGAGACTTAGCCTCTGATGTAAGCCGCTGCTTATAATTAATATTAACTGCCTCAAACAATGCTTCTTTTGTCGGAAAATGGCGATATATTGTACCGATACCTACCCCGGCTTGGTTGGCAATTTCACTAATTGGAATTGACAACCCTTTTTCGGCAAAAATCTTTTGGGCCGCTTTCAGTATCTGCTCTCTGTTTTGTTTTGCGTCCGCCCGCAATGGTTTTGAATGATTGACAAAATTGTCCTCGTTGGATCGTGGACTATCAGCCATCTGGTTAAAAGAATGCTCTTTCTCTGTCATTTAGATAATCCCCTTTCTTTTCTAATTTTACTTAAAAAATTAGGCATTGACAAATGGAATAATAATTCCGTATAATATTAACATAAACGGAATACTTGTTCCTTTTATGTATCTTAATGATTGAGAAGGAATTTATTATGCGTATTTTTGTAACCGGCGCAAAAAAGAATTTATATTGGATCGGCCGTTGCACGCGAACCCATCGAGCTGAGCATAAGGTCGTCGGACTCGCCCGCTCAGACAAAGAAGCCGTAGAGCGTTGACCTCTGGGGTAGCAGTACAACGCGGCTCTCTGGATGATCTGGAGAGCTTACGCATTGGAGCAGCCGCAGCGGATGGTAACATTCATCTGGCGCTCATCCATGACTTCAATAACTTTGCCAGCGTAGTCACAACCGATCAGCGCGCTGTTGAAGCAATGGGCCACTTTCATCGGCTCTGGTAAGCCCTTCGTGATCAACTCTGGAACTTTGATTGCCAGGCCGGGGCGTCAGTCAACTGAAGAGGACTAGGGATCGGCCGGACTACAACGGGTTGAGGAGGAGAATTCTGTCCTCGCGCTATTTGAAAAATTAAGGAGTGATAATCATGAGAAATAGGATTTATTTTTTCACAGGTACAGGAAACAGTCTTAAGGTTGCACAAGATATTGCAAAAGCATTACCCAGTTGTGAGCTTGTTGCAATTTACAAAGACACTCTATTAGAGATACCATCTGGTTATGAGCGTATAGGATTTGTCTTTCCTAATTATGCCGGAGGTCCACCATCAATGGTAGCAAACT
>JARLHV010000083.1 GCA_031292055.1 Desulfosporosinus sp. | reverse complement strand
TAGTCAGTCTGCCAGTCTATTTTGTGTCATACTGCGTCGGCATATGCCCCTAATAGCCCCGCTATGAGGGGCACATGCCTCCTTGTCTGACGCAAACTATCCAAGGCATCATGACTTGTTATTTTCTTTCATATGCCTTATTGCAAGACGAATTTTCCACCCTTGATTTGTAAAACGATGAAGTTACTTTCTTTCAAAGTTTTGTCCGCAGCAAAGTTAATCTTGCCTGCTAAGCCGGCGAAATCTTTAGTATCACTCAGCGCCTTAATTATCGTCTTACCATCAGTGCTTCCAGCACGTTTCAGAGCATCTGCCATTAGATTCATACCATCATAAGCGAGGGGAGCATAGGCTCCGGGACTTTGATTAAACTTAGCCTTATAAGCATCTGCAAACTGTTTAGCTGTAGGCAGATATTCGGCAACCGGTGGTGAAAGCACATAAGTACCTTCCCCAGCTGAACCAGCCATTTCAATAAGTTTCGGGTCACTACTTCCATCCCCGACGACGATGGCACCTTTATAGCCACCTTGACGCAACTGTTTAATCAATAGTGCGCCATCCGCATAATAAGCCGTCCAAAAAACCACGTCGGCGTTTTTAGACTTCAAACTCGTGACCAAAGAGGAAAAATCTTGCTCCCCTTTGTTAGTGACGTCATGAGAAACCACTGTATTCCCAGCGGCCTTCCAGGAATCTTCAGTTTGCTTCGCCAAATCGGAGGAATAGGCGTCACCTTGTTCCACAAGCGCGACATTCTTAGCGCCTAACTTCTTAAAGAGTTCAATAGCCTTCTGCGTTTGATGCACAGCCGTCCCGTTAATTTCGAAGGTATTGCCGGGATTTTGAGCTGCTATTTTAGAAGAGTTAGCTGCAGTAACGACAAAAGGTATGTTCTTTTCATTGTAAATAGTCAGTGTCGGCACAGTCGCACCTGAACAATAACCGCCAACAATCGCCACTACACCTTCAGATACGAGCTTATTAGCGGCTGCAGTCGCTTGTTGAGGATCACAGGCGTCATCCCCCGTCACTGTGACGATATTTTTACCGTTGACTCCACCTTTAGCATTAATTTCGTCGACAGCCATTTTAATAGAATTCTCCATATCCTTGCCATAAGTCGCCTCCGAACCAGTCATAGGCAACGGCAAACCGATTTTTATTTCTCCACCACTGGCTGCAGGTGTCGCGCTGGGTGTGGTCGGTGCACTAGGCTGTGTACCACATCCAGTCACAAGCAACGCTAAGGTTAGGATAGTCACTGTGACGACACTGAAAAACTTTTTAGACATTAAAATTCCTCCTCCTCTTTTTTGTTTGTACATTAGTTTTTGTCTGTGCATTACTTTTTAACCTCTTATCTAATTCCTCGCCTCACCTCCTGTTTCCAGACCCAGTCCCCTAAATTGCTTTCTGCTCTATTGATATAAAACAGAAACAAATATTTAGAGTTATCCTATTACATTGTTTAACGGCTGTCTAGTATTTTCAATTATCAATTCTGATTGCTGTTCCTTGATTTTAAGAGCTTACTTCTTGAACTTTGCCAAGGCATCAGCGAGCGCCGTATTGATTGAGCCACCTTCATTTTGGTTCTGCAAGAATGAGCTAACCTCTCTTTTATTGATAGTGCCCTTTTCAGCCTCTCTTCGTTTTGTAAAGACCGCAAGTTTTTCGCGGTACCCACAGGTGCAGGAGAACAGTTTATTGTCTCCGTCTCCCTTGATCTCCATTTTTTTGTGACATTCCGGACACCTTGCGTTTGATATTTGAGACAACCCTTTTCTATAACCGCATTCTCGATCTTGACAAACCAGCATCTCACCTTTTTTACCTTTAACTTGGAGCAGAAATTTTCCACAATCCGGACATTTATTGCGCGTCAAGTTATCATGTTTAAACGTTTGAGCACTGCCAATAACCGTCGAAACAAGTTGAGTCGCATACCCTCTGATGCCCGTCAGAAACATTTGACTGCTGGCCCGGCCTTTGCTAATTTCCGTTAATTGTTGTTCCCACTTGGCGGTTAGTTCCGGCGATTTTAGTTCGGTTGGAACCAAACCGATGAGTTGAATCCCCTTGGAAGTGGGAATAATTTCTTTGCCCTGACGGTTCATATAGAAGGAATTAAAAAGTTTTTCAATAATTTCCGCCCGTGTTGCCGGTGTTCCCAGTCCATGGCTTTGATCCATCGCTTCCCGCAGTTTCTGGTCTTCAATCAATTTTCCGGGGTGTTCCATGGCCGAAAGCAAGGTGGCCTCAGTATATCGAGCCGGTGGTTTTGTTTTACTGGCCACTAACTTAACGGACAAGTTCTTTAGACTCTCCCCCTTGCGAATTTCCGGAAGAGTTTGTTCTGCTTCCCGGTCATCTCCCTCATCGTCTAAACTACCCGGCCCAGAATAGATATTCCGCCAACCTTTGAGTTTAACGATTTTCCCTTGAGCAGTAAAGCTTTCCCCTTTGATGGCAACCTTAACCGTAGTTTGTTCATATTCGAAGGCAGGCGAGAGAACGGCCAGAAATCGTCTGACAATTAAATCATAAATTTTCAATTCTTCCGAGCTAAGTCTGGACAAAGTAGCCGGTTGTTCCGTCGGAATAATGGCGTGATGATCCGAAACTTTCGAGCCATCCACAAACCGTTTTGTGATAATTAGTTTATTTCTTAAGATGCTGCGTGCAAAATCCACATAAGGCCCTTGGGCAACGCATTTTAAACGTTCCGGCAAAGTCGGAACGATATCTTCGCTAATATGGCGAGAATCCGTGCGGGGATAGGTCACTATTTTGTGATTTTCATATAGTTGCTGCATAACTGAGGACGTCGTTTTAGCTGAGAACCCGTATTTGCGATTAGCATCCCGTTGCAGTTCGGTTAGGTCATACGCCAGGGGAGGCAGTTCCTTTTTCGCTTCTTTTTTAACCTCTATAATCTCCCCGGTTTGTCCACTCACTTTGGCCACAAGTTGATCGGCTGTGTTTTTAGCAAAGATGCGAGTTTGACCGTTTTTATCTTGCCAGCGCAGGACAAATCCATTCGCCAGGGCCTGAATCGACCAATAGTCTTTAGGAACGAACTGTCTAATTTCATTTTCCCGTTCCACCACCATCGCCAGAGTAGGAGTTTGAACTCTGCCCGCCGAAAGTTGAGCATTATATTTGCACGTCAAAGCTCGGGTCACATTCAAGCCGATTAACCAATCGGCTTCGGCGCGGCATTCTGCTGCAGCATATAAAGGTTCGTAATCCTTACCTGGTTTTAAATTATTAAACCCTTCTTTAATCGCTCGCTCGGTAAGCGAGGAGATCCATAAACGTTTAATAGGTTTGCGCCAGCCAGCCTTCTTCATAATCCAGCGGGCTACCAGTTCCCCTTCCCGCCCCGCATCCGTGGCGATAATGAGATCCACAATCTCCGGACTTTTCATTAGATTTTTTACCACGCCAAATTGCTTTGAGGTTTCTTTCATAACCACCAAATCCATCTTGGCGGGCAGCATTGGCAGATCTTCCATCTTCCAAGTCTTATATTTGTCATCATATAGTTCTGGATCTGCCAGCGTCACCAAGTGCCCTAAGGCCCAAACCACAATGTATTTAGAACCAACGAAGCAACCGTTACCCTTCTGATTACAATTTAGGATCTTCGCAACCTCACGCCCAACCGAAGGTTTTTCAGTCAATACTAACGTCTTTCCCATATTATACTCCCATCTACTCTAGTCACATTTTTATCGAAAGCCCTAGCCTCTGCTCTGATTATACTCTGAATTTAGTCTACTCATAAAAGAAACTTACCTTTCAAGGGCAAGATTCATTGCTCAACTCTTAGATTTCGAACCTCGCAGCTCAGACTTAGCACCATGAATCTCAACCTTCGAACCTCGCACCTGATAGTTCACTATAATCACCCCTAGCGCAACTAAAACTAACGCCAGCAACATATTCGATGACAAGCGTTCGCCAGGAATGAATAACGCCGACAAAATAGCTCCAGCAATAGGGGTCATAAACTGAAAGACACTAATTTCTCCCGCTTTATTGTGTTTCAGTATAGCATTCCAGAGAGAAAAAGCGATTGCTGAGAGAAAAGCGGAATAGATGAGGAGAATTAAGGCTTTGTTCGTAAAAACCAACGCATGAGGTTTTAAGTGAGGCAGCCCGACCGCGATCAGAAGCAGAGACCCTAAAAGCATTTGCCACGCCGTTAAAACAAAGGGATGGACCTCTTTCGAAATCCGTTTCGCTAAAATTGTTCCTATGGCACTAACTAAGCCGGATAAAATCATAAATCCTTCACCTTGCCATGAGAAATCAAAGCTAAAGTGCTGGCCGGAATTGCACAAGATAATCCCCGTAAAACCCGCTACTAAGCCCACGATCTTGCGCCATTCCAAGCGATCATCCACATAAGCAAAATGAGCTAAAACAACTACAAAGAAGATACCTGCTGAGGATAAAATAGCGCCTTTCATCCCGGTAGTATGAGCCAGTCCGTTATAAAAAAAGAAGTACTGCAAACTAATCTGCAGCAGGCCCAGTAAAAAGAGCTGAGGCAGCATTTTCCACTTAACCTTTGGCGACTGCCGAATTCCCCCAACAATTACAACAAAAATAATTAAAGCAGCCAAAAAGAACCGTATTCCGGCGAAGACAATAATCGCGTATTGATCCTCTGGCACTATGCCAAGCTCGATATAGCTTACTTTTAAGACCGGAAAGGCGCTCCCCCATAAAACTGCGCAAAACAGCGCAATAACCATAACCCCATATTTATTGAATAAATAGTATCTGAATCCTTGTTTTCTTTTTTGCACAGCTATGTCCATGAAAAATTCCTTTCCAACGCCAGAGGGACGGGGGACGGTTCTCGTTCCCCTCCTCCTGTCTGCCCTCTTGTCTGCCTAATCCATGGGGTCGCAAGATTAGCCACCGAGCTTACGCTTGAATTATGTCGACCCATTGCCCATCCGTCAATTCTGTTAATTCGGCCACATTTAACTTTAGCGCTGTATTTGGTGCACCCGCCGCTGGAAAAACAGACTCATAAGCCTGTAAAGAAAAATCAAGATAAATGGGTATGGGCTGTTTTAAACCAAATGGACATACCCCCCCGACAGGATGCCCGGTTACAGCGACGACCTCCTCTGCTTTAGGCATCATAGCTTTGGTATTAAAGATATCTTTAAACTTCCTGTTGTCCAAACGCTTATCCCCAGCCATAAGGACCATTACAAAGCTGTCTTTAAGCTTAAACAATAACGATTTGGCAATCTCCCCGGGAGTGACTCCTAAAGACTCGGCCGCTTTGGCAACCGTGCTCGTATCCTCATACGTTAATATCTCAATCTTTTTGTTGTTCTGCTGCAAAAATTCTACGACAGTATCGACCGACATAATCTCCTCCTCACAATCCGCAGCTTAGTGCTTTTTCTCCTGGTCAAGCTGCGGATTATTTGTTGCTCTCTCCTAAACATAAATCTTCATTTAAACAGATGATGGCCTTGACATACATTTTTCGATCAATGACAAATTGCATATTCACTTGACGAAGAGATTGAGAGACACATTTAATGTTGATCTCGTTTTTAGCCAAGGCATTGGCCGCTCTGGCCAAAATCTTGGGCATAGCGATATTCGATCCAATCGCACAGACAATCGCAGCCTCTTGAACTGTCACTGTTCGATATTCAGCCTCAAGTTCAGATACCAAAAGCTCATCAAGATCTGTTTCCCATATGACAAGCGATATACTATTCGCATTGGTAGTTTTCATGATGTAACTGATATTATACCGTTTAAATCTCTGCATAATTTCCAGATCGAACCCAGGCTCTCCTACCATAGAGGTATCATGAATTTCCAGAACCACGATTTTATCCGAACCGGCGATTATTTCGATCTTGGCATGAGGCCCAATATAATCATTTGATATCACCGTTCCTGGGTGGTTAGGTTCAAAGGTATTCTTAATGCGCAGATTTATCCCAGCAATTTCTAATGGTTTCGAGGCATTGGGGTGAATTGCTTCCATGCCGATGTCGGCAAGTTGATCTGCCACATCGTAATTTGTCCTACCTACGACAATGGCTTTATCCACTCCTACGATTTTAGGATCTGCTGACGATAAATGATATTCTTTGTGAATAATTGCTTCATCCGCTTGAAGATAGGTCGCTATCTTCGAAAAAGTTATTTCCGAATAACCCCGATCATATTCCCGCATGATTCCTTCTATTCCTTTAGTATAACCCGTGGCAACGATAATCTCTTCATGAGGATTTACATTCTTGAAGGATTTCTCGATACGCTCACTAATCGAGAGTTGTTTTGAATCCCGGAAGCCCGTTAGATCAACAAATTTAGCGAGAATTCCATTATTACGCAGGATATTCACCGTGTTATAGGCAGAATGGGCCTCACCTATAGAGGCTAGCAACTCCCTTGCGGCAGCGAAAATACTGTCTCGTTCAATATACCCGGAGGCTACTATATCTTCCATGCTATTCAGATAAGCTTTCGTTTGCATAACCCGCTCTTCTAAGAATTCACGACATACTTTAGAATCCAGTCCAATCTCGACAAACGATTCATTAATATGAAGAGCCTTTTTCAGGAGATGATCCATGGAAGATTCGTAATCATGACCCTTAATAAAACATTGATAGATACCTGGCGCTTTGGTCTTTTTATCTTCAAGCAGCATATTAGTCACACCAGCATAGGCCGAAACAACAAATATTCTTCCATAGCGAAAGCCTTCTGAACCTGGGTAGCCTATAATATCATTAAGCACATTTTGAAATTGGGACATTGATGTTCCACCGATTTTTTCCACAGTAAGCATAATTCAGTCCAAACCCCTCTTCTTCATTTCATTCCTTTGACTTTCATTCGGCAAAATTCCCCAAATTCCTTCAACCCAAGCGAATTTGTATTCGTGGGAGATACAGTTGTCTCTGCCTGAACAATATTCAGCACAATAAACAAGGTACACCGCAACTCTCCCCGAGGGGCAGTTTTACGGTTGTACCTGTTTGAAAATCACTACCATCAAGTTTAACTTAAACCTATTTAATTCTCGTCTTTAACTGAAATTGCGACTCGAATTAGCTAACATAAACAGTGGCTGCTGTAAATAATCAATTGGGTATAAATCATCCCGAGCAGAGATAAGCGCCATAATCTTACCGATCTTAGATAAGGGATCAATTGCTACAATCACAAAAGCGTCTTTTTCTGGAGTTAAAGGGTAAATAACATTATTCTTATTAAGAACGTCGTGATAGGCGTCCAAGGTAAGCACTCTAAAATCCCGGTTACGCCAGCGTATATCGTAAAGTTTAAAGGCTTGATGGGCAACTAAGGGCAAGAGCCGTTCTTCCGTCATATACAGTTCAATCCCAATCATGTATCCTGCGCTATCAAGATCATTCCAATACTCACAATGGAAAGCGTTATCGACAGCCTCTCTATACGTCTTAGTCGCCAAACGCATTTGACTCAAACTTTGGCCTAAGCCGAGCCATTTAATCCTAGGGATGCTAAGACTCGTCACATCATAATATAGTCTAATATCACTTTTCTCGAGGGTATACTCGGCAGTCATTTCATTAGGCATTAAGTAAATATAGCCCATTTGCATAGTGTTGTCACAGGTAATCAGCACGGAACATCCCTCCCAAAGCTTCGTATTCTAGCTTGTCTTAGTGGCTATTTGATTACATCATACCAATAATGTCCACTTGTTGCTATAAGGAAGGGAATTGTCGACATAAATTCTATGTTTTAGACAACTTTTCGTGAGCCTTTTTATGAATATAACACAACACCCAAAAACCGATTTTGTCCGATTTTTGGGTGTTGTGTCAATAGTTAGGATTTTTTTAAAATCACTTTTGATTCATCAGAAGCATCTTTCCGCGATACGGGATGATACGGAACACTTGTCACCAAAATGTTTTTGCGGAAAAGTAGCATTAACTTTATTAATTGCCCAGTCTGATTGTGGAGGATGTTCTGCCATATTTTTTCCGGAACATATTCTGCTATCGCTACCGTAATTGTGTCAAAATTTCCTTTTTTCTCAACTTTGTCAATATATTTCAATAAATCTTGAACAGTGGCACGATAAGGAGACTCTACAATTTCCAACGGGATTTCCATGTGATTTTCCGCCCAGTGCTTGAGTAACTTTGCGGTTCGGCTAGGATCTGAAGCAATATGAACAGCCGTAACTTGAGGGGTTAAAGCATAAGCATATTTGAGAGTTTCTAAGACAATTAAAGTCAAGTCGTAAACCGGAACAATAATTTTATTTTTATAATCGGTCAGTTCGACGTGTGCTCTTCGCCGTTTAACTTTAGCCATAAGCCCATGGAACTCTTCTATCGCTTGAGGCGTAACATCTAAGTTTTGAATTTCGCCCGAATAGATACTGCGTATACCACGGAACATCAAAACGAGGAGAGGCATGATCACCAAAATAATCCAGGCCCCTTGTGTAAACTTAGTAACAATAAAGATGATTAAAACCAAGAACGAAATGATTCCACCAAAACAAAAAACAACAAAATCAGACTTCCATTTTGCGCCTTTTGTTTGCCAAACATGTTTGGCAAGGCCTGTACCTGTTAGAGTAAACGAAATAAACACACCAATAGCGTAAAGTGGTAACATCGTATGGGTGTCGCCATGAAACACAACAATCAGCAAGCTCGAAACAATGAACAACGTCCATATCCCCGCGCTGTAAACCAAACGATCCCCTAAATTTTTAAAATACCTCGGTGTATAGCCGTCTCGAGCCATTAAGCTTAACAAAATTGGTAAGCCAGCATACGGTGTACTTGAAGCAATCACTAAAATAGCCGCCGCTGTCCCCATCAGCACAAAATAGAGCAGAGTTCTGCCGAAGATAATTAAGCCCAACTGATTGAGGACGGTATTTCCTTCAGCGGGGACAAGGTGGTAGGCACCCGCTAAATATGTCAAACCAATTAATCCCAAGGAAACAATAATACCCAAAATCAACAAAGTGTGGATGGCATGTTTCTGAGCTGGTTTTTTAAACGCTGTAACCCCGTTACTCACCGCTTCAAACCCAGTCAAGGCCGTTGTGCCACCTGCAAATGCCCGCGCTAAGATAAACCAGGTCATCCCACTTAATGAAGAAACTGCAATGTGCCCTGTTGCCACAGCCTCAGGAGTTAAGCCATGCAACAAAATCTCAACCAAACCGGTTCCGATTAAAAGCGCTAAGGTCGAAATATAAAGGTATACTGGCACTGAAAATAAGCGAGCTGACTCTTTTAAGCCTCGCAAATTGACCCAAGCCATAAACAAGATCACTAGACAATCTGCTAAAACTTTATGTTCAGTTGGGGCTAACCACGGAAAAATTCCAGTTAAATTCTCGATTGCAGAGCTAACACTGACGGCAACTGTCAAAATATAGTCCAGGGTCAAACTCGCCCCC
Organism: Desulfosporosinus sp.; assembly: GCA_031292055.1. Classification (GTDB taxonomy): domain Bacteria; phylum Bacillota; class Desulfitobacteriia; order Desulfitobacteriales; family Desulfitobacteriaceae; genus Desulfosporosinus. The sequence continues at coordinate 4,851 of JARLHV010000083.1, read as the reverse complement.
GCGATCAGGCCAAAGTTCTCGCCGAGATACGCTTTAGCGATGGTATAAGACCCGCCGCCTTCAGGATATTTCTGGATTGCTTTGCGATAAACAAGGAAAATACTAATCACTAGTAATACAATGGCAATTGAAATTCTCAAAACATAAGCATAACCCAATGATCCAGCCAGAAGAAGGATATATAAGATTTCATCCGGCGCATATCCCTCAGAAGAAATAATGTCCGAACCAAAAACCGGGACCCCTCCCAAAACACCAACTTTCGAATCTTCAGCATTTTGAGTTGCCAATGGATGACCAAAAATCAAAGTACGCAGTTTTAGCGATAAAAGTCTGTTATTGTTCACCATCGGAAATAGAAACCTTCTTTCTCCCTAGTAATGTTCTATACTCATGTTTCCTCTTCCACAGATAAGAACACAGTGAATTCTACTCCACTTTTCAGCCCCTGTCTACTGATTTTTTTGGCCACCAACAACTCTAAAAAATTATTAAATCAGTTTCACTCAATCATGCGCCAACCTTGAGTTTATAGTAAGCGATATCCAACCCCTGGCTCAGTAATAATATGCTTAGGGCGGGATGGGTCATGTTCAAGTTTTCGTCTAATCTGACCAATATAAACTCGTAAATACTGAACTTCCTTTTCATAAGCCGGTCCCCACACCGCACGAAGCAAAGATCTGTGAGTCATAACTTTTCCTGCATTAATCGCTAAATTTCGTACTATCTCATATTCCGTTTGAGTAAGCTTGATTTCGTTAGCATCGATTGAGATGCGTCGATGTACTAAATCAATTGATAAATCGGCAAATTGTAAAACAGGTTGTCCTTCGTCTCCTGTAATATGACGCATTGCCGCTCGTATGCGGGCTAACAGTTCACCCATAGCAAAAGGTTTTGTCACATAGTCATCTGCTCCGGAGTCAAGGGCGGTAATCTTATCTGTCTCCTGCTCTTTGACAGAAAGAATGATCACGGGTACTTTGGACCATTCCCGAAGCTGACGTACAACCTCCAGTCCATCAATATCGGGTAACCCCAAATCTAAAATAACTAAGGCTGGGCTGAACATGGCTATCGCATCAAGCCCTTCCTTACCTGTCCCGACATCTTTAACAACGTACCCATGACCAGTTAAAGCCACCCGCAAAAACCGGCGAATTTGTGTTTCATCATCAATAATTAAAATCCGCTGCCCTTGGTTTGCCATCTCATACTCCTTCGTTCATAACAGGAACTCTACCCATAGATTTATGGGATAAAGGTAAACTAAACGTAATTGTAACCCCTCCCAGTTTATTGTTTTTAGCCCAAATTTCCCCACCGTGCGCTTCAATTATTCCTTTGCAAATAGCTAAACCAAGCCCCGTTCCACTTACCTGAAGGGGAGAGTTGAGACGATAGAATTTATCAAAGACTTTACTTAAATCAGTATCGGGAATCCCTTCGCCCTGATTGGCCACAGCTGTCTCTAGCTGCTTTCCTCTCTGCTGGGTAGTTACAACTATTTTGCTCCCTTGGTCGGAATACTTTAGGGCATTATCCAATAAATTAATAAGTACTTGCTCAATTAAAATATAATCTCCCTGCACTAAAGGTAAGTTCGGCTGTACGTTAATCTCCAAGGGACGATTAGTTAATAAATCTCCGAGCCTATTAACAGCTACACCTATTATATCTTGCAGATCGCACCAATCTTTTTTTAATTTTAACATACCGCTTTCCAGACGTGCCATATCTAAGAGATTACTGACAAACCTATTCATACGTTCTGCTCCCTGTAGGATAATTTGCAATAGATCCTTCTGGGCCTCAGGACTATACACAACAAACTGATCTTCTAAAAGCCCTGTGACTGCACCAATAATTGAGGACAAGGGGGTGCGCAAATCATGAGAGAGCGAATTAAATAGGGCCGTACGTAATCGTTCCGACTCTACTAAGGTAAGGGCCTGTCTTGCTTGTTCTGCTAATTTAATTCTATTAATGGCCATAGCTGCTAAGCCAACAAAGGCTTCTAGTAAACGAACCCGCTCAGGATCAAATTGTGCTTCAGTATTGTTAAAACAAATACCCAAAACCCCTTGTGCTCCCTGCTCCGTGCTGAGAGGCAAATATAGAGCTGCAGCTCCACCTAAGGTTTCTGTTCCTTTACCCGCTTTTTGTCCTTTTTCAAATACCCAGGTGGCAACGGCAAGTTCACTTTCATCCAGGAAATTATTAGACCCCGAGTTTTTCTGAAGAACCAATTGAGCATTTTCATTGGGCAGAAGCAAAACGACTTGGCCCTCCAAAGTACTCGCAACATTATTGGCAATACTCTCCAACACGGCATCCAGTTTATCCACTGCGGCAATATCCCTGCTTAGGGAATATAACGCCGAAACCCTGCTTACCCGCTGCCGGGAATAGTTTATTTGTTTTTTCAAGCGAGCGGAAAGGGTTCCCGTAATTAAACCCACGAGCATAAAGATCGCGAAGCTAAGTAAATAACGGATATCTGCAACGGTAAACGTAAAAATAGGTGGGACAAAAAAGAAATCAAAGGTTATCACGCCCATAGCGGCCGTGATAACTGCCGCAAATCTTCCCCAGCGAGCCGCACTTAATAAAACAGGCAGCAGAAAAAGCATGGAAATATTAACGGCTCCAAGAAAGGAACTGATGGGCGTAATGATTAAAGTCATCAAGATCATCATCGTTACTGATACAATATAAGGTATAATCGCTCTAAAAGGCTGTTGTCGAGGACCCTTAGCTATTTCCTTTACCTTTTGTGCAGTTGGTTGAGGTTGATATCCTTGTTCTGTTTCTTGTTGACTCCCTGGAATAACGTGAATACTGATACCGTGACTATGACGAATCACTTTATCAACGACCGAGCCGTAAATGATATTCCTGAAGCGAGTATGCTCAGGTTTACCAATAATTATCTGTGAAACATTGCGTTTTATAGCTAACTCCAAGATCTCTTCGGCTATATTATCCCCTGTCAGACCAATGATTTCCGCACCTAAAGTTTCCGCCAAACGAAGGTTTTTAGCCAAAGAATCCCTTTCCGCTTCATTTCTAGAAAGGCGGTGCAGCGTGCGTTCCACATGGACGGCTAACCATTCCGCATTTTGACTGGTCGCCATTCTCTTGGCTATACGAATTAACTTAGCGGAAAAAGGACTGGCACTTATACAAACCAATACCTTTTCCCCGATTGGCCAAGGACCAGCAATGCCATGGATTCGCATATAGCATTCCAACTGTCTATCCACTCGCTGAGCAGTATAACGCAGAGCTAATTCCCTTAACGCATTGATATTGCCCGGGCGAAAAAACCTTTTTAAGGCCTCGGTCGCCTGTCCGGCACCATAGACCTTACCATCGTTAAGCCTTTGGATTAACTCTTCAGGCGGTATATCAATCAGTTTAATTTGGGATGCAGTTTCTAAAATCCGGTCAGGAACAGTTTCCCGCACCGTAACCCCTGTTATTTGAGCTACTATATCATTTAACGTCTCTAAGTGTTGAATGTTTAAAGTGGTATAAACATTGATTCCCGCTGCCAATAATTCTTGAACATCCATGTAACGTTTTTTATGCCGAGAACCTTTAAAATTGCTATGGGCTAGTTCGTCGACCAAAACAATTTGCGGACAACGAACAAGAATAGCATCCAAGTCCATTTCGTAAAAAATCTTGCCCTTATAATCATGAGGTCTCGTCGGAACAACCGGTAAACCTGCCAGCATAGCCTCGGTATCCGCTCTCCCATGAGTTTCGACGAGACCCACAACCACGTCCAGCCCTTCCAACAATTTTTCCCCAGCCGCCTCAAGCATAGCATACGTTTTTCCAACCCCGGCGGCGGCCCCCAGGAAAATCGTAAGTTTCCCGAGACCTTCATCCTCCAGGCTGGCCAGCAACTCATCGGGGTCTAGGCGTTTTTCTTTAGTCATTTAGCTAATCACCCAACTTATCAAGAATCTAACGCGATGTTTAATTTTAACACGTTCACCCGCGGCTCACCTAGAAATCCAAACTGTCTACCCTCCGTACACTGGTCTACCAGAGCCTGAACCTTTTGTTCACTTAAATTTCTAGCTTTGGCTACCCTGGCTACTTGAATTTGAGCAGCTTCGGGAGTAATGTCGGGGTCCAAACCGCTAGCAGACGCTGTAATCAAGTCTCCAGGTACGGGAGTCGTTGCCAATAATCCGTTATCTGTTCTCACCGTCTCCGCTCGCTTAGCTGCGGAGTCTAAAAACACTTTGTTCGTTGGTCCTAAATTAGAACCACTTGAATTAGCTGCATCGTAGCCATCCTTACCTGCTGCTGAGGGACGACTATAAAAATAGCGCGTATCGCTAAAGTTTTGTCCGATCAAGACAGAACCGATCGGTTGACCACACTTGTAAGCTAGCGAACCCTCAGCTTGTTTAGGGAAGATAACCCTCGCCAGGCCTGTAACTACTAAAGGATAGGCGATGCCGGTTAACAAGGTCATGACAAGTAACAACATAAAAGCCCTACCCATTGTTTTAAGCATTGATCTTCACCCCTTCCAATGTTTCCGAAATTATTCAGATATCACAAAACTCGGCTTCCGGCTTCCGGCCTCTGACCTCTGACCTCTGACCTCTGGCTTAGCTTAAACGCAACATAACCAAAAGCATGTCAATCAGTTTTATGCCAATAAAGGGAGCAATTATACCACCTAAACCGTAGATCAAGAGATTGCGTCGCAAGATTATATTCGCCCCCAAAGGACGATAGGTTATCCCGCGTAAGGCTAGAGGAACCAAGGCTACGATAATCAAAGCGTTAAAAATCACCGCTGAGAGAATAGCGCTTTGG
>JARLHV010000082.1 GCA_031292055.1 Desulfosporosinus sp. | reverse complement strand
GCTTTCAGCAATAGGTCTTTCAGAAGACTTAAGTCTTTATAAGGACTTCCAGTCCGCACTTTTTAAACGGCTTCAGCCGTAATCGCGACTTCCAGTCGCAATCGTGAACCCCTGTACTTCAGTGCAGGGTCGTTCAGTTAAAAAGTCATTACTGGGATATTGTGCCCAAAAAAGGAGTGAAGTGATAACATTTTCACTTTCTACACGTGTTTTTGCTCCAAAGATTTTAAGTCGGTGACATGACAGATAAAGATAGGGGGCTGGGTAGCATTCTATGTTAGCTTTTATTGAAAAATATTACATGTCAGATAAAAGCCTAGTTTATAATGTCTTTTATTTTATAGGACCTATTTTAACTTCATGGGTTACATATAAAGCTGGGGCTAGAGTTGGTATGCCATTGTGGCTTAACATAGCGGTTTGTAGTTTATTCCTCTGTGTTAATCTGTGTAATCTGTGGTTGATTAACTGAGTACCTACAAAAACACCAAAATGCCAGTAAAATCAGGGTTTATTTAATGTAGGTATAATCTTTCACGGGAATCAAGGTTAATATCATAACCTATTTTAACCTACGTTCAGAAAGATATGTTCAGCACATATAACGAAACGGAAAAGTGGAAAAGTGGAAAAGTGTTTAGAGTTGGAACAAAAATAAAAGTCAGAATGTATGAATATGGAACACTTTGGCGCTAATAATTAAAGTTCGTATCTAAGTTGGTTGATGATTATTTTTTCTTAACGTAAGATTTAGTGCCGTTAAGTTGGTTACAGTTCGGAAATTCCAGGTAATTGATAAAAAATTACTATAAATTTAAATAATTCTGATTTTAACTATTTGGCATGATAATTGCTATATAATTTAGTACTGTTGTGATTCAGTACTGTTACGAGGAGAACTTCACCCCATTTCCCAGCTTTGGCGAGGGCGGACATGCCTTTCGGGCCACGTCGGAGATTCTTAAAGGCTAATCCGTTCAGGACAGGTATAGATATTGAGGCGTTGCTCCCTTGCGAATCCTACAACGGTGATATTCAAAGCGGTTGCCTGAGAAAGGGCAAGATCAGTTGGTGCGCCACGAGCAATAAGTATGGGGACGTTCATTTTAGCAACTTTGAGCAGAATTTCTGAAGAAACTCGGCCACTAAAAAAAATCACATGATTTTCAAGGTTTAGCCCTGTGCGAAAGGCACTTCCACTCAGCTTATCGAAGACATTGTGTCTACCAATGTCATAGCTCGTCAGGAGTGCTTCACCTTGAGAGCCAACCCCTCCACTATGAACTCCTCCAGTAGCTTGAAAGAGTGGGAGATGGAACTCGAGAAATTTAACATAATCATAGGCTTCTTGGAGAGAAATGTGGAGGGTTGAAGTGAGGGGTTTAACCATTAGAGCATCATTGGCGAAACAAAATGAAGCTCTGCTTTTACCACAACAGGCTGAAACAAAGCGTTTGCTCATAAGTTCTTTTTGTAAAAGACAAGGTTTACCTTCGACCCAAATCAAGTGATCGATAGGATCGTGGCGAATTTCATACACGTCTTCAGGAAACTGGATAAACCCTTCATTGAGTAAAAATCCAAAGGCCAGCTCTTCGGTTTGGGATAGGGAACATAATAGGGTTGCAATTTCCTCGCGGTTGTAGTGTATGGTTAACGGAATCTCTCGGACCACCGTGTCTTCTACCCATTCGAGCAGTGGCCCAATGGCTTTAAGAATGGTATGGGTAACCGTTTCATTTGGCATGTAAACCTCCTCTGACGTTCCTTTCTTCTAGTTTACAATAGTTTTATAAAAAACAAAATAGTATATAATAAAAAGGAAAATGTATTATTTTGCAGAAAAGAAGGAATTTTATACTCTATCACGAACGCTATAGATCCAGAGAATAAATTCAAACGTCATCGCTCTGAAGCTGGATCCCCTAAGGCATAAGCTATGGTGACCAGACTGGTGTCACAAGACACCCGGGTATTACAGGAAACGGTAATATCTCCTGTTGGAAAGGAGTCTGTCGACAGGTGGAATGAATCCCCCGGTTGTTTACAGACCGCGGGTTTTTTTATTGCAGAAATTTAAGTTTGGAAAGAGGCATTGCGATGCAGGATCAATTTCAAAGGCAAATTGACTATCTCAGAATCTCAGTGACAGATCGCTGTAATCTGCGCTGCAAATATTGTATGCCCGCCGAGGGGGTACCGTGGATTGCGCATGAATCCATCCTTTCCTTTGAAGAAATACTTCGACTTATGAAGATAAGTACGCAATTAGGGTTTCGTCGTTTTCGGATCACAGGAGGAGAACCCTTAGTCCGTAAAGGAATCCTGAACTTTCTGCGTGAAGGAGCTCAGCTTCCAGGCGTGGAAGACTTTATGCTTACCACTAACGGAATGTTACTCCCGGAAATGGCCTTCGATTTAAAAGCCGCCGGAGTTCAGCGCGTGAACATCAGCTTAGACACCATGGATCCAGAGCATTATCTCGATATGACCCGTGGTGGTGATGTTACACGCGTGATTCAGGGAATATTTCGTTCGCTCGAGGCTGGTTTAAATCCAGTTAAAATCAATGTTGTGGTTGTCCGGGGGTTTAATACGGAAGAGTTGCCCCGTTTTTTGGCCTTGGCTAAGCAATATCCGCTCCACGTCCGGTTTATTGAACTCATGCCAATTGGAATAAGCTCAGAGCATCGAAATGATTTTGTTGCTATTAAAGAAATGAAAGAACGTTTAGGGATCCAAAAGTATGTGCCGACACTTGCTATTCGTGGTGGAGGGCCAGCAGAGTATTTTCGACCCAGTGGTTTTAAGGGCAGCATTGGTTTTATTAGCGCAATGAGTCGCCATTTCTGCGATACGTGCAATCGTGTTCGTTTAACGGCAGATGGGAAACTAAGACCATGCTTGCACAGTAAGCATGAAGTAGATTTGCGTGATGCCTTGCGGAATGGAAGTTCGGAGGCAGATATTCTGGAACTATTTAGCCAAGCAGTTTGGCATAAACCGGCAGAGCATCATATGAATGACGAAGCATTGCAAGGTTTGCGTGTAATGTCTCAGATTGGAGGGTAAGGGGTGGCAGATTTAACCCATTTTGATGAAGCGGGTCGCGCCCGCATGGTGGATGTCAGTGATAAGGCTGAAACTGCCCGAGTTGCGGTTGCCCGTGGGAAGATACTGATGAAACCGGAAACCTTGGAACGCATCCGATTAGGGCTAATCGCCAAAGGAGACGTTTTGGCGGTGGCTCAGGTTGCAGGAATCATGGCCGCAAAACAAACTTCTCAGTTAATCCCAATGTGTCATCCCTTAGCGATCACGGGAGCGAAACTTGAGTTTAATCTAGTGGACCCCGGTGAGGTAGATATTGAAGCGGTCGTAAAGGTCCATGGGAAAACTGGGGTTGAGATGGAAGCCCTAACAGCGGTCAGTGTCGCTGCGTTAACAATATACGATATGTGTAAAGCTATGGATAAATCTATGACAATTGGGGATATTTATCTGGTTGAAAAGCTTGGAGGGAAAAGTGGCCATTATCGTAGTTCGTGATTCGTGGTTCTAAGGTGGTGACTATTCAGGTACTCAGTTAATCAACCACAGATTACACAGATTACACAGATTTAAAAAATACATTTTTAGCTCTAAGATATAAATCGCTTGTAACGCAATTGATATTCGCCAAAGTTGATAAAAGCCCGATTTAATCCTGTAGCTTTGAGATAATTGATAATCCTTCTTAATCTGTGAAATCTGTGTTAATCTGTGGTTTCTCTTATCGTTCTTTTCATGTGTAATCTGTGGTTCCCCGTTCCCGTATTTACAGTGTTTCTTTTTGTAGGTATAAAAAAATGCTTGGATTTTAGGGTATATGAAATGAAATTTTATATAGTAAGTTTCCGGTATGTGAGGGTGAAAAAAACTAGTAAGAAAGTGAGAACATATAAAATGGGTAAAATAGTCGCTGTTTGTACAAGTGAAAAAAAAGGGATGCGTAAAAAGAATGTGGGCGAAGGGAACTTGAAAGTTAACTTTGGTCTTGAAGGAGATGCCCATGGCGGGGATTGGCATCGAATGGTTAGCTTGCTTGCCATGGAGAGTATCAAGAAGATGACGGATAAAGGCTTGGATGTTGGCCCCGGGGACTTTGCGGAAAATTTGACAACAGAAGGGCTGGAATTATTCACCCTTCCCTTGGGAACCAAACTGAAGATAGGGGAAACAGGTATCGGAGAGGTTACTCAAATCGGAAAAGAATGTCATACAAAGTGTGCAATCTTTTATCAAGCCGGGGATTGTGTCATGCCTAAAGAAGGGATTTTTATTCGGTTGTTGGAAGGCGGAGTAGTTCGTGTCGGGGACAGTATCGAGGTGATAGTTTAATGCTGCGAGTGGGGATCATTACAGCCAGTGACAAAGGGGCGCGTGGCGAAAGGGAAGATCTCTCCGGACCGACTCTTGCTGACCTTGTTCAGGAAATTGGTGGGGAAGTTGTAGAGTATGTCGTGCTCCCGGATGACCAGACAGTACTGGCAGAAACAATGCGTCAATGGACGGATGAACTGAGCTTAGATTTGATCTTGACAACGGGCGGCACTGGATTTTCACTGCGCGATGTGACGCCTGAAGCCACACTCACAGTGGCAGATCGTCTGGTGCCGGGGATTGCTGAAGTGATGCGAATGGAAAGCTTAAAAGTGACGCCTAAGGCTATGCTAAGTCGAGCTGTCGCAGTGCTCAGGAAACAAACGCTGATTATCAATATGCCGGGTAGCCCCAAAGCGGTACGTGAATGTTTTGCCGCGATTGCTCCGGCCCTTCCTCATGGAATCCAAATTCTTAAAGGTGAAGCAAGTGAGTGTGCAAAACCAGAGATAGTATAAACAGAGGCCAGAGATCAGAAAGGGAATACCCCAATCTGATCTCTGGCCTCTGGCATCTGACTTCCGCGTTAAGGCTTATCCCTTTAACGTACTTCGGCTTGTCACGTATGTCCAAATTCTGGCGTATGATAAGGTAGACATAGGGCTTGAGAGGTGAAAAGTTTGAAAGCCATTGCGTTTGTCGATTACGAAAACATTTGGACAGGTTTATTAGAGCAAGGTTATGAATTAACGCCGGAGCAATTGGAAGAGTATTTGCGATATTATGCAGTGCGTAATAAGGTTGATTTATTGGCAATTTATCTTTACGCTAACTTCGACCGGGAAGAGTTCTGGCGGACACAAACAACGTTTCAAAAGACGAATGTCTTCACGCGACACGTCTTTGGAAAAAATAATTATGCTAGTACGGGAATCCGCCATAATGCAGCGGATCTGGAATTAATGCTCGAAGCTCAAGAAATATTGCTGACACGAACCTCTACTTTTGACATGTTTTTGTTGCTTACGGGGGATGGAGACTTTCTTTCCTTTGTGAGAAAAATTCGAGCCTGGGGGAAAGAAGTAAAGGTTATAGGGGTAACAGGAAGTGTTCATCATGCCTTGCAACCATATAGTGAGGGGGAAGATCTTTTACAGTGGATACTCCAAGAAAGAGCCGAAACTGAGTATCATGCAGAGCATGATTTGGAACAAGGAATTCAAATCCTCGGAAATCTTCAGACTCGCTTGCCCTACGTTGCCTCAACGAAAGCAAGAGCTGCCTTGACAGAACTGCTGGGACGATCTGTTTCCCAAGTTAAAGATTTCATTCGGTACACGTTAAAAGAGAATATGCTCATTGAGCGAGAGTATCGGGATTTAAATTTAAAAATTGGAAAAACAAAGATATATATTCTTAATTTGGAACATCCCAAGGTTTGTGAAGCGTTGGGATCCATGCGCGAGGAAGTTTCTCAGCGTCAACTAAAATTGATTTTGGAGAGATAACCATGCATAAAAGGCTGGAGTTTGGGCAACTATAGTGTTTAGATGATGTAGAGATGCGCTCCGGGGGAGGCCTTGAGAAGATTAATTCCAGCTAACCAATGAAATATCGAGTAATAAGCCGTTTGACAGAGTATATATAAGATAAATGTCTATTAATTGAGCATTTGTGAGCTTGCTTTCAAGCGGTCTCATGCATATTATTATAGATATATTGTTAGCACTCAATAGAGTTGAGTGCTAACAAATATTAAATAAAATTTTAGGAGGGACTTTTCTTCATGAACATTAAACCTCTCGCAGACCGGGTGATCATTAAAGCGCTTCCGATGGAAGAAAAAACTAAGAGCGGAATTATTATGCCCGATACCGCTAAAGAAAAGCCGCAAGAAGGCGAAGTTGTCGCAGTAGGTCCTGGTAAAATGGAAAAGGGTGTTCGCATCGCTCTTGATGTTAAAGCAAACGATCGAGTGATTTATTCAAAATATGCAGGTACCGAAGTGAAGTATGATGGTGAAGAGTACCTGATCCTGAAAGAAGCAGATATTTTAGCTATTATTGGCTAGTTCGATAAGATTTAAATTTAAGGAGTGAATATACGGTGGCAAAACAAATTATTTTTAATCAAGACGCACGTCACGCTTTAGAACGTGGTGTCAACGCTCTCGCTGAAGCTGTGCGAGTAACCCTGGGGCCTAAAGGTCGTAACGTAGTACTTGACAAGAAATTTGGCTCTCCTCTGATTACGAATGATGGGGTAACGATTGCTCGTGACATAGAATTGGAAGATCCATTTGAGAATATGGGCGCACAACTCGTTAAAGAAGTAGCCACAAAAACCAATGATGTCGCTGGAGATGGCACAACAACTGCTACAGTTTTGGCCCAAGCAATCATCCGTGAAGGGCTCAAAAATGTTGCTGCCGGAGCAAATCCAATGGGGATTAAACGTGGGATTGAGCAAGCAGTAGAGGTTGTTGTCGCGGACATCAAAGCTAATGCTAAACTCGTTGAGACAAGCGAAGCCATTGCGCAAGTTGCTTCGATCTCTGCCAGTGACAAAAATATCGGTGCACTCATTGCTGAAGCAATGGAAAAAGTCGGCAAAGACGGCGTGATCACGGTTGAAGAAGCTAAAGGCATGACGACAGACCTTGAAGTGGTTGAGGGAATGCAATTTGACCGTGGTTACATTTCAGCCTACATGATTACTGATACAGAAAAAATGGAAGCCATACTTAATGATCCTTATATTCTGATCACCGACAAGAAGATCAGTGCAATTCAAGACGTTTTACCAGTTCTGGAAAAAGTCGTTCAAGCGGGCCGTCAATTGATGATCATTGCTGAAGACATCGACGGAGAAGCTTTGGCAACTCTCGTTGTAAACAAGCTGCGCGGTACATTCGTCTGTGTTGGAGTTAAAGCACCGGGCTTTGGCGATCGCCGTAAAGCTATGCTGGAAGACATTGCTGTGCTGACTGGTGGTACAGTCATCACCGAAGATCTTGGTTTGAAGCTGGAAAATACGACAGTTGATATGCTCGGACGTGCTCGTCAAGTCCGTGTAACTAAAGAGGAAACCACACTCATTGAGGGATCTGGTGACTCGGAAAATATTAAGAAACGCGTTGAAGCCCTCAAGAGACAAGTCGAAGATACCACTTCTGACTTCGATCGTGAAAAACTCCAAGAGCGTTTGGCCAAATTGGCTGGCGGGGTTGCAGTAATTCAAGTTGGTGCAGCAACCGAAACCGAAATGAAGGAAAAGAAACTCCGGATTGAGGATGCTTTGGCTGCGACCCGTGCTGCTGTTGAAGAAGGAATTGTTTCCGGTGGGGGAACGACTCTGATTGACGCTCTCGGTGCGCTCGATGTGCTACACTTGACTGGGGACGAGGCAACTGGCGTGAATATTATTCGCCGTGCACTTGAAGAGCCACTTCGTCAAATCGCCAACAATGCTGGGCATGAAGGTTCCGTTGTTGTTGAGAAGGTTCATAACTCAGCAAGAGGCACTGGCTTCAATGCGATCACTGAAGTGTATGAAGACATGATTGCCGCTGGCATCGTTGATCCAGCGAAAGTCACACGTTCGGCTCTGCAAAATGCGGCTTCTATTGCAGCGATGCTTCTGACGACAGAGTGTTTGATCTCAGACATTCCGTCGAAGGATGGCGGAGCAGCCGCTGCTATGGGCGGCATGGGTGGTATGGGCGGCATGGGCGGCATGATGTAATATTGCCTAAAAGCCTAATATACCGGGCGTTTAGGTAATGACCTACTTGCTCTGACAACATTTTAGTTTAAAATAAAAGGCTTCTCATTAATTCGCTGAATTTTTGGGAAGCCTTTTTTTATTAGTCTTCCATCGCCACTTCCGTTTGTTTCCGCCCTTCACTTCAAGAAAGCACTTAGCCAGTATCCTCCGTTACGATCTTTCAGAGTTCACTAAACTATTTCTCCGAGGAATTCCCGATTGAAAATTGCTTTGACCGGCACCCCACTATACATAGAACCTAAAATCCCGCATTCTTTTATACCTACAAGGAGAAACACTGTAAATACGCCTTGGGGAATTCTGAACGGGGAACCACAGATTACACAGATTACACAGATTACACAGATTACACAGATTAAGAACGATTAGTATAGAAACACACAGACAAAGGATAAAGAGGATGGAGAATTATAAATTATCTGAAAGCCACAGGGTTAAAACGAGGCCTTTTAATCAACTTTGGCTTGTCATCAATTGAGTTACAAGCGATTTGTAGTTTAGAGCCAAAATGTATTTATTCTGTGTTAATCTGTGTAATCTGTGGTTGATTAATTGAGTACCTACAAAAGCACCAAAATGCCGGTAAAATCAGGGTTTATTAATATAGGTATAATTTTTCACGGGAATCAAGGATAGAATCATGACGGTCAAGTGCTTTCTAAAACGTCAATTTCGCAGGAATATTGAGGTGACATGTTGAATGTATAGAGAAGAATGGGCCCCTATGGGAATTCGATTTTTTCTATTCGGAAAAAATTCTTGGACTGAGAGTTTCTTTATCTGGAAATTCAAGTTTAGGGAGATGGGATGGCGAGGTATAGGTATAGGTGTTCAATTACCAACTTTTTATAATAAAGGTTCTGCATACAGTCATTTGGGCATTCTATGCTCTTACTATTTTGTACATCTTATGTGAGGCAATAATGGATAGAATAGGAAAATCTCTTTGGATCGCAATTGCTCTGGTCGTATTTGAAGGGATTATTCTGATTATCAACGGATGGCGATGTCCTCTTACCCGTCTGGGAGAGAAATACAATGAACAAACTAATGTCGGATTTGATATCTTTCTTCCGAAGTGGTTGGCTAAGCACAACAAGACTATCTTTACAGCTATCTTTTCGTTAGCCGTAATAATAGTCATCTACAGATTGTTGACCTAGTTTGGTGTAAAAATTCAAAAATGATTCGGATGCCTATTTCCTCAATCTTTATGATTCCTCCTACTTTTAGTGGGAGGATATTTTTTTTACTAAGCAAAACCGGAAATTATCGAATAGTTGAAGTTTCACTGGCTACCACATGTTGTATTAACTTGGCTTGGCATGATCAGAAAAGAAACAAGTCTGTAATTAAAAAGGTGGAAAGGAAAGTTTAACCAGATGTTTATTCAGTCATAATCCAATTTTTACAAACCTATGCTATTATAATTTTGAACTAAGCCCAAACATTGGCGCTGACTGAAGAATTTGTAATTTATGTAAGTATTCGACTGGTAATGAGGAGGAGAACCAAGTTGGTGGTCGCACAAAGTTTTGCAAAGGATTTTACCTGTGGAGTGATTTGTCAAAGTCCTGTCGATAGGTTTGAAACCTTTCTATGTTTCTGTGAGTTCTCTGAAATTAATGCTTATCAAGCAACGACACAAATTTTTCATCCCCGAGAAAAAAAGTACTATGATGGATTATTTTCAAAACGGGCAAGAAGTTATCAAATTGGACGGTATGTCGCCAAACGGGCGGTTGCTGCCTTAACTGGCGAAAAAGAATTTAGAAATATATTGGTAGAACAGGGCATTTTTGATCAACCAGTCGTTACGTGTAGGGTACGCTCAAACGTTCAAGTGAGTATCACCCATTGTGATGGTCTTGGAGCCGCCATAGCCTTTTGGGAAAACTATCCAATGGGTATAGATATTGAAAGAATAAACCTTGAGCATAGTAACTTATTGGAGGGCCAACTGACTGAACAAGAAAAGGAGTTAATTAAAACGCTCCCTTATCCTTATCAGGCAGCGCTTACCATATTCTGGACCAGCAAAGAAGCTTTATCTAAAGTTTTAAGAACTGGCTTAACAACACCTCTGTATATCTACGAAGTGAGCAAAGTTGAAGTGTATCATAAATTCATTATTAGTTATTATTTAAATTTTACCCAATATTTGACGGTCTCATTTGTGTCGGAACCTTATGTGTGTTCGTTAACTTTTCCTAAGAATATAAAAATTGATTTTGAATTTCACATCAAAGAAATAAGACAAACTTTGGATCGGACATTAGATAACCTGCAAAGGCAGTTTTGGCCCATTGAACAAAACGATGCCATATGACCAAAACACAAAAGGTGTATCAATTACGAGTAGGTTTATTAAACTTTGTAAACTACATCTATCTTATTGTGGACAATAGCAGTCAGCAAGCAGCCATAATAGACCCTGCTTGGGAATTGCAGAAGATTGTTGACATTCTACATAAAATTGACGTCGAGTTGGTTGCGGTTCTGCTTACCCATTCTCACTTTGATCATGTTAATGCTGTCAAACCTTTACTAAAGCTTAAACAGCCGCAAATATATATGTCTGCTGAAGAAATTAAATTTTATAAATATGACTGCGCTAATTTAAACCCCGTAACAGACAACGAGATAATTAAATTAGGTGAAACTGAAGTCACTTGTTTAGTTACTCCTGGTCACACTGCTGGCAGTACTTGCTTTCTTGTGCCTGGTTGTTTATTTACCGGAGATACTATTTTTATTGAAGGGTGCGGAATTTGTAATACTCATGGAGGCAGTGCCGAGCAAATGTTTGAAAGTATTCGCAGGATTAAGACAGATGTTAGTTCGGATACAAAAGTCTATCCTGGTCATTCTTTTGGAAAAAAACCAGGCTATTCGATTGCTCAGCTAATGCAGGAAAACATTTACTTCCAACTTAATAAAAAAGAACAGTTTGTTGATTTTAGAATGCGCAAAAACCAACCCAATGCATTTTCTTTCAAATGATCTGCTGGAATTTACACAAAGTTAGGTGGAGTTCATGAACAAATCGAACGTATTTATGTTTTCCGGTCAGGGTTCTCAATATTATCATATGGGCCAAGAGCTTTTCGCCCGACAACCTGTTTTCCGGAGCTGGATGTTGAAGTTAAATGATATTGTATACGAGATCACGGGTGAATCAGTGCTGAATAAGATTTACGACGGTCAAAAAACCAGGCATGAAGTCTTCTCTCTTATCCAATATACTCACCCTGCCATTTTTATGATTGAATATGCCTTGGCCCAGGTTTTTATAGAAAATGGAATTATACCTGACTATGTTTTGGGCACGAGTATGGGAGAATTTGCAGCGGCAGCTCTTGCTGGCGTGATGACAGTTGAAGAAATTCTGAAGGCCCTTTTGGAACAAGCCAATTCATTTAAAACCTGCTGTCCTACGGGAGGTATGTTGGCAATTCTGCATGATCCTGGTCTCTATTATGAGGCCGCGGTGATTAATAAAAATAGCGAATTGGCCTCAATTAATTATAACTATCATTTTGTAATCTCAGGAAAAACTGAAGGGTTAAAAGAAATTGAGAGAAGCTTAAAGACGAAGAAAATAATTTCCCAGCTCTTGCCTGTATCTTACAGTTTTCACTCATCCTTAATCGACTCTGCAGCAAATCGTTATCTCGATTTTCTTAAAGATAAATTTTATCATAAACCTCGGATTCCTTTTGTATCCTGTATACACGGCAGAATTTTAACCCAACTGCCTAATGAGTATTTCTGGGAAGTTGCCAGAAAACCTATCCTGTTTCCCGAAGCGGTAAGGGAACTCGAAAAACAGAGTAGTCAAAACCTTGTGTATTTAGATATGAGTCCCGGAGGTTCACTGACTACTTTTGCCAAACGTAATTTAACTATCAATTCACGATCAGAAGTTTATAACGTAATGTCACCCTTTAACCAGGATTTTCAAAATTTAAATAAAATTATTGAAAAATTGGCGGATAGGACCTTAGCTGAACAAAGCAGTTCAAGAGAAAGAAGGAGGAATGTTAACAAAATGGTAACTTACATTTTCCCTGGACAAGGATCCCAACACAAAGGTATGGGTGGCACTCTTTTTGATGAATTTCCAGAAATAATGGCTAAAGCAGATGACATACTTGGATATTCCATTAAAGAAATGTGTCTTGAGGATCCTGGTCGGCAGTTGAGCAAAACTCGATACACTCAGCCCGCTCTGTACATAGTTAATGTACTCAACTATCTGAAGACTCTAAAAGAAACGGGTAGGAAACCTGACTATGTCGTCGGGCACAGCCTTGGTGAATACAGCGCACTGTTTGTTGCGGGCGCTTTTGATTTTGAGACTGGTTTAAAGTTGGTCAAAATGAGAGGTGAATTGATGAGTCAGGCCACGGGCGGAAGCATGGCTGCAGTGCTTGGTTTAAATGAGGAGAAGGTTGAAGATATTCTAAAAGAAAATGGGTTAGCCATAGAAATTGCCAACTACAACACTCCAACCCAGATAGTTATTTCGGGTTCAGCAACCGATATAGAAGAGGCAAGCAGACTGTTTGAGATGGAAAATGTGAGGTATATACCACTTAACGTAAGTGGAGCTTTTCACTCTCGATACATGGCTGACGCTAAACAAGAATTTGAAGAATATTTAGATAGGTTTAGGTTTTCAGAATTAACGATTCCAGTTATATCTAATGTTCATGCCCGGCCGTATCGAGTCGGGAAGGTGAAGGAGAATTTAGCCGAGCAGATCACCCATTCAGTAAAATGGACCGAGAGTATAAGATACATTTTGGGGCTGGGAGAGATGGAATTTGTTGAAATAGGGCCTGGAGATGTATTAACTAAACTCGTGCAAAGTATACGTGCTCAGGCTGAACCCCTTGTTGTAACTGAGGACGAAGAGTATACAGGACAAGCAGTAAAGCAGCGATTTAACGTAAACCTGAATGAAACTGTAGCACATAAATCTGAATTACATGAAGTAGAACAAGTTATAGAAACACAGGAAGCAGACAGACAGAGCTTTTTGGGCATAAATGCATTTTCTTTGGGTGATCATGTATTTAAAAAAGATTATAATCTCAAGTTTGCATATTTGACTGGCGCAATGTACAGAGGAATAGCGTCAAAAGAAATGGTAGTCAAAATAGGGAAAGCAGGCATGATGGCCTTTTTCGGTACGGGCGGTTTAGAAATATCACAAATTGATAAGGCAATTCAATATATCCAGAAAGAACTCAGTAATGGAGAAGCATATGGTATGAACTTAATTTGCAATCCCCAAAATCCTGAAATGGAAGAAGAGACAGTGGCTTTGTATTTAAAGCATAAGGTAAGAAATATAGAAGCTGCAGCGTTTTTGACTATTACTCCGGCTTTGGTAAGATACCGGGCTAAAGGGTTAAAGCTTGATCAACACGATAATATCATAACTTCAAATAGAATAATTGGTAAAATTTCCAGGCCGGAGGTTGCGGCAGCATTTTTAAGTACGGCTCCGGAACGAATTGTGCTTAAATTATTAGCAGAAAACAAAATAACTCAAGCAGAAGCGAATTTATTAAAGAAGGTGCCTATGGCGGATGATCTCTGTGCAGAAGCAGATTCGGGTGGTCATACTGACGGTGGTGTTGCTTATGCTTTAATCCCAGCCATAATTAAACTCCGTGATGAAATGATGGAAAAATATCAGTATGTGAAGAAAATAAGGGTTGGAGCTGCCGGAGGTATTGGGACACCCGAGGCAGCAGCAGCGGCTTTTATATTGGGAGCGGACTTTATTGTCACAGGTTCTATCAATCAATGCACAGTGGAAGCTTGTACCAGTGATGCGGTAAAAGATTTATTACAACAAATTAATGTCCAGGATACGGACTATGCTCCCGCTGGAGATATGTTTGAATTGGGAGCAAAGGTTCAAGTTTTAAAAAAAGGTTTGTTTTTTCCGGCCAGAGCAAACAAATTATATGATTTGTATCGGCAACATAATTCTTTAAGTGAAATTGATCAGAAAATAAAAACGCAGATTCAGGAAAAATATTTCAAACGAAGTTTTGAACAAGTCTATGAAGATGTGAAAAAATACTGCTCAGAACAAGACGTTGAAAAAGCAGAACGAAATCCCAAACATAAAATGGCTTTGATTTTTAGATGGTATTTCGGTTATAGTTCACGGTTGGCCTTTAGTGGAAATGAGGAATGTAAAGTTGATTATCAAGTACACTGTGGTCCTGCTTTAGGAGCTTTCAATCAATGGGTTAAAGGGACCAGTTTAGAAGATTGGCATAACAGGCATGTTGATGAAATTGGAGTAAAAATAATGGAAGCTGCTGCAGAATTATTAAACCACCGTTTAAAAACGATTATTGCCTAACTCATGGAACTATAAACTTTTACCTATTAATTTTTAACGACACTTGAAAGGAGAGATGTTTGATGTTTAAAGGCCTTACGGGAAAAGCCCAAGAAACCTATAGCACCATAAAAAGCTTATATGAAAAAAATAATTTTCTTAAAGTTTCACCGCAGGAAGTTCCTAAAATACCAAAAATAATTCATCAAATTTGGTTAGGCACCAGAGAAATTTCAGAGGAGCGTGAAGCGTGTCGCCAGAACTGGATGAAATATCATCCTAATTGGGAATACCGGTTATGGACTGATAAAGAAGTGGCTAACTATGATTTTGTAGATAAAAATAATGAACATCTCTTTCACAAAAGTATTCGAATCGGTGAAAAGGTTAATATCCTGCGGTATGACATCTTAAACCAGCTCGGCGGTTTATATGTTGACATTGATTATGATTGTTTTCAGGCGTTTGATTTATTAAACGAGAGTTATGATTTTTATGCTGGTTTATTATCGACCGTACCCCAAAAGTATTTAGAGGAGCAGATAATCGTACAAAATGCGGTTGTGGGTGCGAAGCCTGATCACCCTATCATAAAACTGATTGGACAGTTATTAATGGATCAATGGGACGGATCGCCATATCCGGATGATTTAATCTATACCACGCTGTATCGCACTTATGCAGTATTAACTCTCGCTATCTCAGATGGAGCTGATTTGAATGGAAATACAGACATTATTTTACCGGGAAGTTTTTTGTATCCGGACAACTATATGCCTTCTTATTAACTCTTTAAATCGCCTTCGAGCGTTTGAGTATTTTTTTTTGCCAGTATGCTCGTTGTTGCCCAAGATTATCAAATAACTATCAAAAGGAGAATGATAATGAGTATGATTACGGTTGGTATTGAAGCAATGAATGTTTTTGGAGGAACAGCGTATTTAGATGTAAAGCAATTAGCTATCCATCGTAAATTAGACACTACTCGGTTTGAAAACTTGTTGATGAAAGAAAAAGCAGTTGCTCTGCCATATGAAGATCCCATTACTTTTGGGGTCAATGCGGCGAAACCCTTGATAGACTCTCTCTCGGAGGCTGAGAAAGATAGGATCGAAATGTTAATTACCTGTACGGAATCAGGGATTGATTTTGGGAAATCAATCAGCACTTATATTCATCATCATTTAGGTTTAAATCGAAATTGCCGCTTGTTTGAACTTAAAAATGCCTGTTACGCTGGCACTGCCGGGTTTCAGATGGCAGTTAATTTTATTTTGTCTCAGACATCTCCTGGGGCGAAAGCCTTAGTGATTGCCTCAGACATATCCCGATTTATAGTGGCCGATGCGGGAAATGCCCTAACCGAAGACTGGTCCTTTGCTGAACCCAGTGGAGGAGCGGGAGCAGTGGCAGTATTGGTTAGTGAACAGCCGAATGTATTTCAAGTGGATGTTGGTGCCAATGGATACTATGGCTATGAAGTAATGGATACCTGTCGGCCTATGGCTGACAGCGAAGCCGGAGACGCAGATTTATCCCTCATGTCTTATTTGGATTGTAGTGAACAAGCCTTTCTGGAGTATCAAAGAAGGGTATCTAATGCAGATTATCGGGAGACATTTCAATATCTGGCGTTTCACACTCCTTTTGGCGGGATGGTGAAAGGGGCACACCGCACTATGATGCGTAAAATGGCCAAAGCCCAGCCAGCGGAGATAGAAACGGATTTCAAACAGCGTGTGATGCCTGGATTGAACTATTGTCAACGTGTCGGAAATATTATGGGAGCCACAGTGTTTTTGTCCTTGGCGAGTACGATTGATTACGGTCAATTTGAATCTCCTAAGCGAATTGGTTGTTTTTCTTATGGCTCGGGTTGCTGTTCAGAGTTTTATAGCGGGGTGGTAACGGTTCAAGGTCAAGAACGCCAGCGGCAGTTTAAGATCGAGAGTCAACTAAACGATCGCTATCAATTATCAATGGATGAATATGAAGCTTTATTAAAGGGTAGCAGCGCGGTGAAATTCGGTACCAGGAACGTAAAATTGGATTTCCAATTGATTCCGGAGGCCTTTGCCTCATGCAGAGGCAAAGATCGACTATTATTAGAAGAGATTAACGAATTTCATCGTGACTATCGGTGGGTCTAATGAGCTATCAAACCATTCAAGTCCGCTTTCAAGAGCCGATTTGTTTTATTCAGTTTGATCGTCCTGAAGCGAATAATACAATCAACGATCTCTTGATTAAAGAATTCCTGCAGGTTTTGGAATTGTGCGAGGAATCAATTACGGTTGTGGTGCTGGAAGGCTTACCTGAAGTCTTTTGTTTTGGGGCTGATTTTCAAGGGATACATGAGAGAATGCTAACTGGGGAACAAACTATGCAGAACCCGGAACCGTTGTACCAACTCTGGTTGAAATTGGCCATCGGACCATATATAACGATTGCTCATGTTCGTGGCCAGGCGAATGCAGGAGGAGTGGGATTTGTGGCTGCCTGCGATATTGTGCTGGCCGATCAGACTGCCCAGTTTAGTTTATCCGAATTATTATTCGGACTTTTTCCAGCCTGCGTGCTGCCGTTTTTGATCCGGCGGATTGGCTTCCAAAAAGCGCATTACATGACGCTAATGACTCAGCCGATCTTGGTTCAACAAGCCCATGCCTGGGGACTGGTTGATGCGTATGATGTTCAAAGCGAATCTTTGATCCGCAAGCATTTACTTCGACTTAAACGCCTGTCCAAAAAAGGGATATTGCGGTATAAACGCTACATGAGCAGCTTGGACGCACTGCAGCAATCCAAATCGCTGGCTTTAGCGGCTAATCAAGAAGTATTTTCAGATCCCCAAAACATGGAGTGGATTTTTAGATTCATTGAGCAGAGGAAATTTCCCTGGGAAAATTGAGTTTGTTTTATATGTTCCCGGGAGGGCTATTTGCCAAAAAGAAAGGGGAATATCAATGAAAAGGTATACTAAAATTCAACTCGTTTCTCCTCCATCCAACCGTACAGTAGAAGGTCAACAAAAATGGGCCCGCTGGCCACAACCCTTGGGAATTTTATCGATTGCGACCTATGTAAATCAGTTTTTGCCGGAAGTTGAATTTGAAATTCTTGACTATGATTGTGTCTTGGATTTGGACAATCCCGAACATGCGGCGAAGATAGGGGATGCAGAATTGGTGGGTCTTTCTGTCACTTTTGCTCAAGTGGACGGAGGATTAGAAATAGCGAGACTTGCTAAGCAACGAGGAGCGGATGTCCTGATCGGAGGTAATATCGCTACCGCTTTAAATGAAAAAATTCTCAAATACCATCCGTATGTTGATTATTGTGTTTGTTACGATGGTGAAGAGTCAATGCTGGAACTTATTAGGGGGACAGACCTCGCACAGGTACCCAACCTGATCTGGAGAGACAATGGCAGTTTAGTCAGGAATAAAACTGCCACTTTGGACATAAAAACGTTACCTATTATTAATCGTGATTATATTGACTTTAAGGATTATTTTGCCAAAGCAGAGGACCCCGATTTTAAGCCCTTGCCATATTTTTCAAGGCCTACGAACATGTATTCCTTAAAAGGCTGTTCATGGAGGGCCACTCCGGGTGGAGGGTGCTACTTTTGCAGTATTCATGACCAGGGCTTGAGGTCCAGGGACCCCAAGCAGATCTGGGAAGAACGCATGATGCTTGTCGACAAATACAAGGTGAATTATATCTGGGATCCCTCGGACAATTTTGCGGCTGATCCTGTCTGGTTAAAGACTCTTCACTCTCTTAAACCAGCAAATTTTGTAGTGCCTTTTTCAAATTACATCAGAATTGATTTTATTACCCACGAGACAGCTCGGATGTTACGTGAAATGGGTTGTGTTCAGGTGTTCTCTGGGATGGAGTCCGGAAGCAATACTGCCTTAAAGGCTCTAAACAAAAATATTACCACAGACATGGTCGAGAATGCGTTGAACATAATGCGTGAAAATGAAATCACGGTAGTTTTAGGAATCGTGATCGGAGCCAAGGGGGAAACTCAGGAAACGGTAATCGAGACATTAAATTTTATGAAGCATTTATATGAGAACCATTCTAATCTTGATCGCTTTGAATGGGGAACATTGGCGCCTTTGCCCGGTTCCAAGGCTTATGATGAAATGATGGCTTTGCCTGAACTAAAAGAAAAGTACTCAGAGTTCGGCAAGGGCAACATTATGAGCATGATGGAACAGATGGTAGAAGACTGGCCTGAATATATGTGTGGCGATGGGGTTGATTTTGAGTATTTTTTATACTTACAACAGCTGGCTCAGGAGCATTTGCCCTATCGTATGACCAGGTATCAGAAAAGGGCATGGTGCGGTACCTTACACAAGGCCTATAGAGACGGTGAACTTGTCTATGGGGAGAATTGGTAAATGACTACGCTGATTGGCTTACTTGAAGTAAGAATGAAAGAAAACCCTGATAAGGAATTTCTTCATATCTGGGATCGCCAAGACTGTAGAAGTAACTATTCCTATCAAGATATATATCAGGGAGCGTTGAAGTTTGCCGCTTATTTTAGAGACAAAGGCTTAAAACCCGGTGACAGCGTAATGATACTTTTATTAAGCAGGGTAGAGTTTTTCTTTGTTTTTTTTGGGGTGATGATGGCGGGAGGCCTTCCAATTCCGGTTCATCCTCCGATTTTTATTCTTGAATGGGATGAATATAAGGAAAAGTTCTTACATATTTTCAATACTTCCCGGCCGAAGTTTATACTTTGTTATGCGGATGTTTATCGTTCTATTCAGGACAAGATACTCAAAGAGATAGTTGAAGAGGAAAGAATTCTTATGCTGGAAAAAATCGAACTTCCCGACACTAGCGACGGGTATCAACCAATAATGCCGGAAGCATGGGATTGTGCGTATGTACAATATACTTCGGGCAGCACTGGCCTTCCCAAAGGAGCGATGTTGACTCATTCCGCGCTTATGAACAATATGAAGGCAATTGGAGAAAAAATTGAGTTATCGTCTGAAGATGTTGCCGTCTCATGGTTGCCTTTATATCATGATATGGGTTTAATAGGCAACTTCCTGACAGCCTTATATTGGAACTGTACCGTTTGTTTGATTCCTACTGAATTCTTCGTAATGCAGCCTGCAAACTTTTTCAGAATCATACAGGAGTACAAAGCTACCTCCATTAATTCTCCCAATTTCGGTTATGTCATTTGCAACAAATATGTAAATCACAAAAAGATAGCGAATGTCGACCTTTCTTCTTTAAGGCTTTCGCTAATCGGAGCCGATCACATTGATTTTAACGATATGCAGGAATTTAACGAAAAATTTGCGGCTTATGGGTTGAATCGGGAAATTTTCTTACCCGTCTACGGATTGGCAGAAGCGTGTCTGGGAGTTACATTTTCCGAACTCAATTCTTCCGTAAGTATGGATTATGTGAATTGGGCCACTCTAAATCAGGCGAAACAAGCGGTTTCAACCACCGAACAAAAAAGAGATACGCTAAGGGTTGTCGCAGTAGGAAAACCTGTTTCAGGCCAGCAGGTTATAATTTGCGATAATGAAGGGAAGGAACAACCGGATGAAATGCTTGGCGAAATTTGCATTAAAAGCAATATGTTGATGAGTGGCTATCAAAATTTGCCTTTAGTGACAAATGAAGTGTTCCGAGATGGCTGGTTGCGCACTGACGACTTGGGGTACAAGAGAGACGGCGTGTTTTATTTTTTCGAAAGAAAAAAAGATTTGATAAATCGCAAGGGCAAATTATTCAGGCCGAAAGACTTTGAACATTTCTGCTGGGGTATACAGGATATCAAAAGGGGACGGTCAGTTGTGGTTGGTCTGGAGAAAACCGTCGGATGCGAGGATCAGGATATTTACCTACTTATTGAAACAGGGCTTTTCTATTCGGAAAAGTACACCGAAATAATCGAGAGCTTAAATGAACTATACCTGGAAGAATTAGGTGAAATCCCGGATTACGTTTATGTCGTCCCCCGGGGGAGTATCCCTCAGACTTCCAGTGGTAAACTTCAGAGGTATAAGTGCCGAAATAAAATCAAGGACGGATCAATAGAAACAAATTTTATTTATGACAATATTGCCAAACAGGTTATGTTTTGCAAGTGAATGAAACTTCAGTAGTTACCCCTGAGTAGTAATTCACTGAGATTACGAGAGCAGAAACGTCGGATTTAGAGGAGTGAAATCTGGGATGATTGATTTGGCGAAGGAACACTCGGGAGATTGTAAAAAGCTTCACAAGAAAGAACGATTAATTTCCCTGACAATGTACGCCGCTTTGTTAATAGTTTGGTCGTATGTGTTTTTTAGCAAATTTGATATAACTCTTTACAGGCAATATTTTCAGATACCGCTCACCATGGTTTTTGGCTCATTTTTGGGCGGGTTTACATGTGAAGGAGGGGGAGCAGTTGCATTTCCCATTTTTACAAAACTTCTTCATATATCACCTGCTGTTACCAGAGATTTTTCATTTGCCATCCAATCAATTGGCATGTCTTTTGCATCCATTACAATCTTACTGAGAAAGATCCGGATCGAGATGAATGTAATCCTATATGCTGTAATGGGCGGCATAGCTGGAATAATAATTGGAACTTACACCGTTAGCCCTTATCTTTCTTCGCCCCAAGTAAAGCTCATTTTCACAATGGTGATAACCTCGTTTGGAGTAGCCTTGTTCCTGAAAAACTATATTTTCAGAGGGAAAGAATGCGATCAAATTTGTAACTTCACGGTCAGGGACTCTGTGATAATTTCTTGTGTAGGAGTAATTGGAGGGGTTTTTTCGTCCATCATTGGCACAGGAATTCATTTTATTACTTTTTCTTTTGTTACACTGTTTTATAGGTTGAATGAAAAGGTGGCCACGCCTACATCGATATTGATAATGGCCGCCGATTCAATTTTTGGGTTTATATTTAGAAAGTTCATCTACAATGAATTTTCGGATCAGGCTATAGTATTTTGGGTTTTGTGTATTCCAGTGGTGGCGCTGTTTGCACCCCTGGGTGCCATAGCCTGTTCCAAAGTTAGTCGCTCATTTATTGTCAAAGTACTGTTATTTTTGATTAGCATTGAATTTATTTCCACTCTATATATTTTTAAGTTTAATTTAAATACGATCTGTTTATCGCTGCTAGTAATTTTTGTAAGTATGGTAATTTACCTCATATTGATTCGCATTTCTGGAATTTATGCCTTAGAAATGGAACGCTTAAAATGCTAAACGCACAAGGCTCTACCTTGCCAACCGATAGGTATTTCTTTCAATTTAATGGGGGTGTTTGGTCGTGATTTATGATATGTATCTGTTATTTGATATCATTTCTCTAAGCTTAAATCTAAAAAAAAGTCCTGCAGAAATCGAAAAAATTAGAGAGAAGAAATTTAGAAAAATACTTAAATATGCCTATCAAAAATCACCATTCTACCGAAAGTTATATTCTGACAACGGAATAAAATTTGACGATTTGGATGAGATACCATTAGAAAAAATTCCTTCAATAAACAAGGATATGATCATTGAAAATCTTGAGGACATTGTCACCAGAAAAGACATTAATGTGGGAAACGCTCTTTCCTTTGCGTATAGCAACAGGGACCCTCAAGTATTATTTAACGGCAAATATCAAGTAATTCAAAGTTCAGGTTCTTCCGGGAAGTCGGGAATATTTATATATAATCTTAGAGAAATGACAAAGGCCTTCAGTTGCAGTTCAAGAATGCACTTATTCGAGATAGGGAGAAAAAACAAGGTAGCTTATTATGCCGGTATTGAAGGAAGATTCGGAGGAGTTTCTCTGGTTTTATATGGGAAAATGGGCTATTTGAGAAAGATGTATGAAATTTGTTTAATTGACATGAATGAACCATTGGAAAAAGTCATCAACACATTAAATGATTTTCAGCCGGACATTCTCATTGGCTATGCGACAGGACTCGCTATGCTTGCCGGATTTCAAAAGGAAGAAAAACTTAGCATAAATCCAAGAATTATTGAAAATGGTGGTGAAGGCCTGTCGGATAATGATTACAGTTTGATCAAAAGTGTCTTCAATTGTCCTGTTATTAATATGTATGCGGCTTCGGAATGTTATTATCTGGGTATAGGTAGAGAAGAATATGATGGCATATATCTAATGGATGATTTTAATTATGTTGAAATAATGGAAGATCACATTATTGTCACTAATTTGTTTAATTATACACAACCTTTAATTAGGTACAGAATTAACGATAAGCTCATTTTAAAAAATGATCATCAAAAGTTGCTGCCATTTAGGCTTGTGGGCAATCTTGTGGGACGTGAAGAAATGCTCTTATGGTTTAGAAATGAAAAAGGGATACTGGACTATATTCATCCCGTGGTTTTTACTTCATTTTGTGTACAAGGAATTGAAAAATTCCAAATTGTATTAAGATCTGAGCATAGTTTTGAGTTTATGGCAATAATACCTGATTTAACTATGATGCAACGAGCTATTAAAGAAGTTAGGTTAAGTTTAGAGGCAATTCTGGAAAAGAAAGAAATGAAAAATGTACATTTTAACGTGATAACCATTAATCAGCCGATTATTGATAAAAAATCAAGGAAATTTAAAATGATACTTAAAGACTATTATGAGATAAATGGAGGATTAAAACATGAAAGTACTGTTTATTCAACCTTATAGTTTGCCGGAAAGTCTGGCGGGAGATGATACTTCTATGTTTGAACCCCTGGCATTGGAATACTTAGCGGCAGGAGTTAAGGATATATGCCAGACACAGTTGCTTGACATGAGACTTGATAAAAGCCTTGAGAAAACGGTTAATGATTACCAACCCGATGTCATAGGTATTACTGGCTACAGTGTGCATGTGAATACAATGAAGAGCATTATAAAGGATATTCGCTTGCTAAAAAATAACATTAAGTTTGTTTTAGGGGGACATCATGCTTCTGTCGCTCCAAAAGATTTTTTTGATATCAAACCCGATTATATTATTTGTGGAGAAGGAGTTTATGCGTTCCGCGAATTAATTCTGTCGCTAAAAGGAAGTAAGAAGCTCACTGACATAGACGATGTTGAGATATCGACCCAGCAAGAGATAACCATTTTAAAACAGATCTCTGTTCCGGATTTAGATAACTATCCTTTTCCGGACAGAGAACTAAGCAGCCAATATCGACAACACTATTTCTCATATTGGTTGAAACCGGTAGCTACTTTGCGTTCATCAGCCGGTTGTAAATTTAAATGTACCTTCTGCTCCCTTTGGGAAACATACAAAGGCAAGTATTTTATAAGAAAACCTGAAAATATTTTGAAAGAAATTATGAGTATTGAAGAGAAGACAATTTACTTCTGTGATGATGAATCATTTCTTGACCCTCAAAATATAATGAAACTTGCTACGCTCTTAAAGGAGAACGGTGTAAAAAAACGTTATCACATGATGGTAAGGGCCGATACCGTAGTAAAGAACAAGGAAGTAATTGCTGCCTGGCAAGAAATCGGACTGGAAAGAGTCTTTATAGGAGTTGAAGGGTACAACGATAGTACTCTTAAAAAACTTAATAAAGGAACTACTACGAGTATTAATGAAGAAGCAATAAAGTATTTACAGAGTCTTGGCGTATCGATCCTTACAAATTTTATTATTGTTCAGGACTTTGAACTAAAAGATTTTATAGCGCTCAGGAATTATATCCGAAGGATGAAGCTTTCTTCAGTAATCTTTACGGTTCTTACCCCTCTGCCGGGGACCCAATTTTATCGCGAAGTAGAAGATAAATTGATCGACAGGCAGTTTGAGCATATCGATGTTATGCACAGCTTGCTTCCGACTAAGCTTCCCCTTAAGCAGTTCTATAAGGAAATATATAAACTGTATAAGGAGAGTTCAAGTATATACCAGAGGTTGCGATTTATTTCTCAGTTTGAATTAAAGGATATCGTAGTAATCATAAGGTTATATAGAATGGTTATGAATAAGCTGAAGGTACTTTATGAAACAACTCTTTGAAGAGAAATAATTATTAGGAGGTGTTATCTATGGTGACTAATGACATCTTTATGTTTTATAAAATATTAACCTTGTATTTAAATACCAAAAAAAGTTCTGAAGAGATTCTCAGAATAAGGGAGACGAAATTTAGAAAAATACTTAAACATGCTTATAGAACATCGCTTTTTTATCGCGATATGTATTCCAGTCATGGTATTAAGTATGAAGATTTAAATTCCATACCAATCGAAAAGCTTCCTTCCATCGACAAAGATGCCATGATTAATAACATGGCAAAAATTGTAACGGCTAAGGACATAAATGTAGAAGAGGCAATTGCTTTTGCTTATGAGAATAAGGATCCCCTGGTACTATACAAAGATAAATATCAGGTCATTCACAGTTCAGGGTCTTCCGGTAAATCGGCAGTATTTATTTATAGCATTAAGGAAATGACGGAAGCTCTGAGCGCAAATACTAGATTGCAAAAAATGGAAAAAACGCGAAAGGTAAAAAAGGTAGCTTTCTATGCTGGAGTTGATGGCCGCTTTGGAGGTGCTGCGTTAGCTCTTCATGGGAGAAGAGGATTCGCTAAAAGGTTGATCGACATACAGCCTTTTGATATTAATGCCCCATTGGAAAAAACTTTGGCTGAGATAAACCGCTTTCAGCCGGATATGCTTTCAGGGTACACCGCAGGTATCTCAATACTTGCGAGATGCCAGCAAGAAGGACGTATTAAGATAAATCCTATCATAGTAATGAGTGGAGGAGAACCACTCTATGAAGCGGATCACAATCTGATGAAAAGTGTGTATAAAGTACCGATTACCAATGCTTATGGTGCTTCAGAGGCTTTTTGCTTAGGTATGGGTGGAGATGAGTATGATGGAATATACTTGATGGACGATATTCACTATATTGAAATAATGGAGGACCACATACTTGTAACGAATCTATACAATTACACACAGCCAATTATACGATATCGGCTTAATGACAGACTTACTTTAAAGGAAGATAAAAAAAAGCAATTTCCTTTCAGACTTATTGAAAACATTATAGGACGTGAAGAAGCCCTTTTGTGGTTCAATAATGAAAAAGGTGAAAAGGATTATATTCATCCCGTGGTTTTCACCTCACTGAGCATAAGAGGTATAGAAAAGTTTCAGATACTACTGAAGTCTGAAGAAAGCTTTGAATTACTAGTTATAATTCCAGACAAGGCTCTGGAAGCTAGGGCACATAATGAAGCGAAAACTAGTTTTGATAAACTTCTTGCTAAAAAAGGGATGAAAAACGTTTCTTATACTATTAATACAGTCGAACACCCTAGGATCGACAAAAGAAGCAAAAAGTTTAAGATCGTACTTAAAGATTATTAGAAGCCTAAAATCCCGCATTTTTTTATACCTACAAGGAAAAACGCTGTAAATACGCCTTGGGGAATTCTGAACGGGGAACCACAGATTACACAGATTACACAGATTAAGAACGATTAGATAGAAACACACAGACAAAGGATAAAGGGGATGGAGAATTATAAATTATCTGAAAGCCACAGGGTTAAAACGAGGCCTTTTAATCAACTTTGGCTTGTCATCAATTGAGTTACAAGCGATTTGTAGGTTAGAGCCAAAATGTATTTATTCTGTGTTAATCTGTGTAATCTGTGGTTGAT
>JARLHV010000081.1 GCA_031292055.1 Desulfosporosinus sp. | reverse complement strand
TGTGGCTTCCTTTTTTGTAATCTACCATAGCAGCTGTCACCCCTTTAATATAGTTTAACAGACTGCTACTACTTGCTCCACGCTAGAAGCTGTCCCGACTGGAAGTCGGGGGTATTAAACCAGGCGCATTGAAAATAAACAGCGAAACTATCCACGCCCTCAATCCATCGTTCTTCCAAATTTGCCAAGCCTATTTTTTTGATATCGAAAGAAGCGATGATGTTGGTAACCGCTTGATTATTGGTAGAAGAAGCCACAATTACAGGAGCTCTTTCCTTATGTAGGGCCCGTTTCACATACATATCCGCAACAATAGACTGCAATAGAGTCGTTTTCCCGGTACCAGGCGGACCATTGACCGCCACTATTTCAGCCTCACTCATGCTATTGAAGTGATTGACTGCTTCCCTTTGTGACTGAGATAAAGGATATTCTCCCCCCATTTGACCGCAGTGGGCTTTCATCTGTGCCCATGTATTTTCGACAAGGGGGCTGGTCTCTGGTATTTGCAGCGATACAAAGTTATCGTAAAGAGCTTTGAACTGTTCGTCTATTTGGAGATCATTATACAAGTTCATAATATGGAAAGTAGTAAAAACCGTCTTATCCAGAAAAACATAGACGTTACTTTCCAGTTCGAAGTAAGGTTCCTTTTCGTCCAGATTCCGAATGGTGTTTTCGTCAAATTGAGATTCCGTAACTTTCTCATAAAAATTCTTGAAAAACTTGACATACTCTGGCCAAGCTTTAATCTTTATTACCTGGTCCACTTGGTTACTCATAAAATCATCAACTGCACCGGTAGTCCCAATTGCTAATTTAGGCTCAACCATGGGGTGCAGAAATTCTCTCGGGAACCAAGGAAGTTTTCTTTTCTCCCCATCAAATGACAGAGCTCCATCCAGCTTAAGAAGAGCCGGGATAAAATAAACTCCGGTTAACTGATCAATTTCGTCCTGAACTTTTTCATTAGCTTCAAAAATTGTTTTGATGGCTTTAGCACAGATAATGATATTGAGCAAGGATTTCTCCTTGGCTTTTTTCTTTGATTCGTCCTCGTCCTCAGGCCCGGAGTTTTTTCTATTGGCCTCTGCAAATAGTTCTTGAGTGGCTTGCGGATTAATTCTTCCTTGCAGCAATTCTGCTGCTTCGACCATCTGAAAAGGATTATCCTTAAAAACAATTTCTTTGTTTGATTGCGCTGCTACAGCACTCCTAAAATATTTCGTGATCTCTTGTGTCTTAAAGTTCATCTAAATTTCCTCAAAACCTTCCAGTTTTTTATAGGGTTCAACTATTAATCCAGCTAAGACAGTGCTATATGCCAGGCCTTACAATTGGACGCCCAACATGCTCCAGAAGACTTGCTTAGTCCTTGTTGCCCCATTGGGCGTATTAACCATTATACTCTAAACCATCGACAGCCTCTTTCACTTCCTGAAAAGAAACCCTCTCCTGTTCCAAGCGAACTCCCTGACCCCAAGTATTGTTTTGCAGGGAAGACAACAGCCGGTGTTCATCTGCCGTCAGCCGATTCAACTGTGTGAAGGAAGGCTTCTCTTCTATGACCCATAGGTGCCGGTGACTCATCAATATCCTTTCATCCATAAGCAGCGACTGGGCATGAGGCAAAAAGCTACGGACTTGGTCCAAAATGGCAAATCCGTGGGTATCGATATCTCCCCAATAGTAGATTGCTTTCTCTTTCAACCAAGGCACGGACTTTAACACCTCAACTCCGTATCCCAATCCGAAAATCACCAACGCTTCTTTGACCTCAGGAAAGCATAAGCCATTGATTTCATTTTCGGTTATAAACACCTTGGATACCGGAGGCTTGAATTCTGCCAGCTGTTCCACCGGAATCGTCAGATCGGAAACGCCCTGAAGATACTGCTGCCGATCAAGCAAGCGCAGCCTGACCTGCACCGGCTTGGCCTGCAATCCGTAACGCAGCTCGAATGAGGGAGCACTGTGATCAATCCCCTCGTCCGGCAAAATAATATTCAATAATTCCGTCAGAAACCCTTTCCTTTGCTCAATAAACTTGGTGTCGATCCCGGGAATATCCATTTGCCTCAGATATAAGCCGCAGCGCGGATGCTTGAAAAACCAGCTTAGCACGGCCAGGATACCACTCCAGTCGGCTCCGGCGGTCAGTACTTTGTGGGGATGTTTAACGATCCATTCCTGCAAAACAGGCTATCCCGCCTGAATCAGCCGGGCAAGCTCCAGAAATTTGTCTCCTTCCCGCTCTTTTCTTAATAGGCGCAGGGCATCACACGTAGTAGGGATAAGAGTATGGGTTGGCAAGAGATTACGGCCTGATTGACGATGAACCATTTCATTTTCGACCAATTCATAGCCTATGCCCGTCTCCTGTTTGATCTGATTCTTAAGGGACTTGATCCAGAGGAAGATTTCAGCGAAATTCTCGTTCACCTCACTGCTTTGCGGCCTTTTCAGGGGAATGCGCAAGGGAAATAGATCATCAGGCATCAGCAGTGAACACAAAATTCGGCCCGAATCCCACTTCCGCCGTAACTGTTCTCGGATCCATGGAGGATCAGACCACTTGATAGACATATTGAACCACCTCCCTAGCCTTCTGGAGGCGGAGTATTGCGGATTGCCACAGCCTTTCCTTCAATTTCCCGCACAAGCTGATTGATCCGGCGCTCTTCCTCCAGAAAGTTCTCATCCACATACCGCCTTAACTGCTGAGACAGAGCAGCTACTGTTTCCTGGACATGGGCACCGGCATTCACCCTATCATGGTGAATATAGCGGATATTCCGGCTCGGTCCCATTTCCTGCACCGGTTTCATTTGCAAAACTTTATCCAGGGTGCTCTTAAAATCATCTTGATAAGCTGAGGACATTAAAAATTTCCAGAATGCAGCTAAACTCTTTCCTTGCTCCGATTGGGCAATCCCGTCCTGTTTTGCAAAGATTGATTCCAATAATTCTCCTTTTCCCCGCTCCCAAGTGGCAATCCGTTCTCTCATCACTCGGTCCAGTTCCCGAAAATTCTGTTCTACTGCTTGGAAGTCGGCCAGGATCTCTCAGGCAGTCGTCAGCGCCTGTCAAAAACGCTCCTTGATTTCGTTTCATCCAGTAGCTCCACCTATCCCTTCTGCACCCGGATGATCTCCTGTTCAATTTCGGCTTTACGTCGTTGAGGCTCGGCCAAACGTAACTTTGGATCAGTTTCAAAACACTCCACAATCTGGTGCAGGAGTTCAAATACAGTAATCAGACGTGATTCTGTACCGATAAAAACTTGTTGCCTTAAACTCAGAAGCCACTCAATGGCTTTCTGGGCCAGGGAGGTTACATCAAAATAAGGCTCGTCCTGTCCCGGGGGATAGAATTTCCGCAGCCAGCCATGTTCATCATTGGCCCAGTCATCCAGATATTCCCTTCCGAACATGGAAAGTGGGAGTCATCGCACCCCAGATTGAGCAACTCAATAAAGCCCTCCAAGCGGCTGATCAATTCTTGCTCGGCAATCTGCCGACAGTTTTCCGCAATAAATTCTCTATAGAGAAAAGACGCCACAAAAGGAGCCTGAGATGAGGTTAACAAACGCCATGCCGATTTTTTTTGCGCAGTAACTCCAGAAACTCGAAAAACATATGTTTCGAAAGCTCAGTTTTTTGCTGTGCCATCGAACAACTTTCCTCCGTTTAATATCCTTCTCTGTTAAAATATAGATTTCGACAACTTACATCTAATTCCTTTAAAGGATCAACAATTTGTAGGCTCCACCACCCCAGTACGACCATACTTTATTATCCATTAAAAAAGCATACAGACGGTCATCATACACCCAAAACTGCTCTGAATGGCTTGATGGAACTTTTGCAAGGTTGCGCCTCTTTAGTCAGTTTTTATGCATCTCTCCATTTTCGATAGTGTTCTCCAGATTTTCATTACTTCCTGCCTGGGGAGGGGGTGGGGAGTATGGGGGGGGTAAAGAATTGAGCAAAGTGATATTGCATGCTATAATTCAGATAGATTTAACCCTGAGTCGGGAGTGATTCTATGGCATCCCTCACTAAAACAGAACAAACGGCCTTAGACAAAACAATTCAACATATACGCGATGTTTGCAGGGATAACTTAATTTCTGTGATTCTCTACGGTTCTAAAGCCCGAGAGGATTCTTTGCCTGAATCCGATATTGATATTATGGTTCTTGTCCGCAATCGCGATAAAGTAGACAGAGATAAACTTTATGATTTTCTTTTACTTGACGATGTGGGTTATGATATAAATATTTCGCTCAATGTTTATGAAGGGGAATACTTTAATCAGTTGTCAACAATGCACGTACCTTTTGTTAAAAATGTTCTTGAAGAAGGAGAAACATTGTGGACCGTCTAGAAACCAGGTGTCGAAAACTATTTAAATTCTTACTATGCCGACTTCCAATGAGACAAAGGCTTCCCTGAGAGAAATAAATCTCGGGAAAGCCTTTGTTGTTATATGCTTATTCTTTCTTCTAATCAGGGATATTGTTCCAAGACTAAAACAAACTACCATGGGGTAAGAACCACGGCAATTCTTAAAGGCTTTGAAGAGACTTTCATATGGAGTAATTGACTGACAGCCCCAGCCATTCCCTTTACCCCCATTGCGAAGTATGGATCTGACCTCATTGAGTGATAAACCCATTCCGACTCCACGTTTCTGGCTTTTGGTCCGCTTTCTCCACCGAAAATTGACCAATCATTATTCTGCAGATTAACTTACTGATTTCACCCAGCAACGGTTCGAAAGAAATAAAGCAAACTTTGGCTGGAACTGTCCACAATGCATCAATTATACCAAAAGACGCACGCCTTGCTGGAGCTCACGGGCAAACTGACGCTCCAGTGATTTTTACTTCAGTTGAGTTCATCTATGAAGCCTCTCCTTGACTAACGGGAGTCAACGGGAAGGCCGCATATTCTGAGTGTCCATTCCATTCAGAAATGGATAAGACTTCAAAATCATCAATCAGCTTTCCCTGCTTTCCTTGTTGCATTTTGAAAGGAAGCTTATCGGCAATAGTATTCCGGAGCATTTTTCTATCAGTCACACTTGCTTTAGGAAAGTCAACGATGTACACATATCTAACCGGTTTGTTTTTTGCTTCCAGAGCTAAATAGTGTAAACTATCATAAAACTTACGTGCGATATTATCAATTTTCTGCGCTGAAAACGGCTTAAATCCGTCCGGATTGGTTGCATTAGGAATGTTGGCATTTTTATACTCAATCAACAAGATAAATTCTGCCGTCTCGGCAACGAAATCGGTATCACATAAAAATGTGCCGGCAGCATGAAAAAGGTTGTGTATCTGATCTGTTGACCATAACGCAGCAGAACAATCAAGTTGGTAGACACCATTTTCTTCGATATAAATTCCCTCCGCCAACTTGATCACCCCTTTGTCGTTTGTTCAAAAACTTCATCTAACAGTTTATTAAAGGCTTCTGCAATCGAATTGTTGGCCAGGTCTTTGAAATTACAGTTGCTTTCAATTTCTATCGGGCTCTCTTTTTTGCCCTCTTTTTTATAGAGAGAATGAAAGTGAATTGTACATGCATCCTTCGTTCTAATTTCTAAATATTTTGCCAATACATAGTCATGTGTCGCAATAAATATCTGTACGCCATCAGCTTGTAGATTCAAAAGAATCTCAACCAGCGCGGGAATATGTTTCGGGTTGATGTTGGCTTCCGGCTCATCCCAAAACAGAACAGTCCCCTGCTCAAGGGTTCCATTTTTTATGAGTTGCCATAGTAAAGCTATTTTGCGCATTCCCTCAGCAACCAGTTGAAACTCTAATTTTACCTGGTTACCCGGCAACAGATAAAATTCTTCATTTTCATATTTTACTTTTCCATCAGTGATATCTTGAAGAATTTGCAGATATTTTTTCTTTTGAACATTATTAGGTCCACGGCTTATGTCAACACTGGCGACTGATATAATATCTTTATAAGTATCATCAAAGTCAACGTTGCCAACATTGATTGCGTTGACGAGGTTTTTAGAGTTAGACAAGATCTCCTTGGCCGGAATGAACGTGCTGGTCAAATCCGCCAACTGCTTCTCCCACACCTGAGCTCCGACCACTTCTGCATCCCAATTCTTTGTTTTGAGGTTAAACGCGGTTCTCAGCGTGTTTTTTCCCGAAGTAACCTGTACCTTAGCCGAGCCATTTCCGGCCTTTCGGCTTAACAATCGAGAAATATTGGAATGGTCAGGTTTAAAGACCTGTACGATTTTTTGCGGAAAACTGATAACCTTTTTACTGGCATGGGCTGATTGACAGGCAGCATAAAGCAATTTCATGATATGGGTTTTGCCGGTGCCATTTTCTCCGATAAAGACATTGATACCTTCACAAAACTCTATCTCCATCTTATCAAAGACGGTGAAGTTTTCCAGGTATATCTTTTTAAGCGCCATCTTAACCATTCCTTTCAAATTATAGTAATTTTATTATATCTAAATCTTCGCCAACATGTCCATTTTACCTCCTTGCCGTTGTCCAGCAGCCGGTAAATGTGGGCGCTTCTGATACACCTTACAATGGTCTATGATTAGCGGAGCGTTAAAATCCTATGAAATTTTAAATGAATCCCAATCTACCCATGAAATAAGATCTTTTGTAACTAATGGTCGAAGAAAATCCTCCTGCCTTGAAAATACAAAAAAGTGCCGATTAAAGCTTGTGTAACCTTGGCGACAAGATTTATTTCAGTAAATCAATAGCTGGCTTCATGGTTAGCATATCGATAGTATTTATTATCCCGGAGATAATCTCATGCTGTCGCTTGTCTTCGAGATAAATCTGAAAACGAATCATCTCATCCAGTTTACTAGCCATCAAGCTCCTATCCTTGTTAGTTAGGTGGGCTCTCAATTTACTAATACATCTTGCTGGGAGTCTTTGGCATATGAACTCTATGTATCTGCTCTGTTGCTCATCCCACCCATATATACCTTTTTTATCATCGATGAAACTCATTATTATATTAACGATAGCCATATATAATAGGCTTTTCGAAATACGCTTGTTCTCTTCATTTATTGCCGGTGTATTTGAAATCAGACCAATGAGAAATGCAACGTCTTTTAATGTCTTAACCTTGCCAGTATTACTTATTTGATAAATAAACTCACTCTGAAACTCGCTGTTTAAAAGATTACGCGCAAAAGCAACAGGATAAGTACTTTGGTGAACTAACAAGAAATTGGTAAGTAAGGCTATGTGTGTCCGCTTATCACAGTACTCCAAAAATGTATAGCACCCATTAAGGGCTGTTTTCAATGTTCTTTGCACGCTTCTAATACTCTTATCGTGATAACCTCCGAGCTTTTCAGATCTCTTAATATATTCAATATCCTGAATGCATCTTGTTATTGAGCGGGTTATAAAGTGTAAACCTATATTTTGCTTTAGTTCATCTTCATCCTGAAGTAGTTTGCCGATTAATTTTTTAGACGGCTCGACACTAAGATGATGACTCGCCATATTCAATAGTATAAGTTTTGTTTTATCCAATAAAGCCAACATTTCGAATTTCTGAGAATCAACCAAGCTAAGGACTTTTGCGGCTTCGAACACTTCGATGTAGTCCCAATAATTAAAATCAAAAAATCTTATTAAATAATTGTATTTATTTTCATATGAAGAATCCGTTAAGTTTACTTTTATAGACAGGAGCTCAGAATCACTGGCTAAAAGAGTGTATAAACCTCCATACAAGTGACCAACAAGTCCATGTAGCTCAATAACTTCTTTAATTTCCGAAACGTTGTCAAGATTTCGTCTCAATAAGGCCATAACAACGATTACTGTGGCGATATTCTTAGCCTTGCCTGAAAGAGAAGATATATAACCGCATAACTCACGAATTACTGTGGCGGAACTCTTATTATGTAAAATACTATTGATTTTCTTTTTGGCATCTAGCCGTTTCAACCGTTCATTTAGGTGATCGTCAAGAACTTGACTCAAATCCCTGACAGTAGTTTCATCCAACAGCTATACCTCCTCATCCTTTATCAAATTGTTACTATTAATCGTCCATGATTCAAGCTCGTTCCATATTGTCTGCGATGCTTTATGGCTAAGCTTAAACACGCAATAATAATGATCTCCAAGAGAATTAAATGACGTACCAATGGCCAAACCTGAATAAATTTTGTCAGTTTCAGTCAGTACGAATCTGTCATGTATTGGAGATTTCGTTTGATAAAAATGAATTCCAAGTGCATTGCGTGTTCTCAATATTATGCCTAGTTCAGCATCTCTCTCAATTTCTTTTTTCAATGCCACTAAATCAAGTGCGTTATTTGGACCTTTGCTATAAAAAGTGACATTTTTTGATTGTGCCGGACAATTCGCCAGAATACGAATCCAGTCTAACATTCCCTTTATGCCGTTGACATCGGTAAAATACGAATCAAAAATCCATATTGTGTCGGAAGCGGTCTGCATTACACTTCCTATCAAATCTATAGCCTTTTGAATCTCGCCAGGTTTCATAAATGTTACCTGATCATCTGCCTTTTCTACATTTAACCGCTTCTTTATTTCGGAGGCGGAGGCATTCATCATCTCTTCATATTCTTCTAGGGGATCGCCAATATTTGATACATGACCGCTACCATTTCGTTCAAATGCATAACTATTAGCTATTTTGTTAAGTCTAATTCTTTTTTGGGGTTCTTTAATCTGCATATTAATCTGCATTCGCCTTATATAAGAAAGATCCTTTCTATAATAGACCAATTCATCATCAAAAAAGATTTCAATATCATGATAAGTCCAAGGCTTGCCGGCCTTAATTTCCGTTTCCTCGGTTTCATGATCAATCCGAACAACTTTCGTCGAGACTATGATATCACTTTTTTTAAACCGTACGATAACAGTTGATCCAGCCGGAAGACTCTCAACAACAATGCCTTCTTCTTTATTAGCACGGTAATTACAAGCGAAGCTCCTATAAACAAAAATATCACCGTAATTCATCGGGTTTTTATCGATGTCAAGACCTGTGTATTTCTTTACAAACTCATTGATTTGAATCAGCTTATCAACAGGTATGCGGAGAAAATATCTGTCTCCAGAAAAATTGAAAATCCTCAATGGTTTATTAGCATACTCATAATGAATCATGTATGCGCAAGCAGCTTCACCATATGGGTTTTTCGTTGAGTCAGGAGTTAATAATCCCTCTTCCTTGATCGACCAGTTAGTGATATTGTCTAACTCGTCATCTGAAACTAATGTCTCTGTAAAAACCAGCTTATAAGCCCCGACCTTTTCAACTATCTTCAAGCGTCGCTCTTTGATTTCGTCGTCAAAACCCTGATGATAAACCGTCAATAATGACTGCCCACCATATACGATTCTATCGCAGATCATATAATACACACTCCCATGCAGACTTGCAGACTTGTCAAAGTAGTCCTTTTTTTCCACATTTTGCGTTCACTACCTATTAACCCTAAAACCCACAACTTATTGAGGTCTACAGCAGGACTATGGATTCCACAAGCCTTGAAGGCAAAAAAGATCCGTACCCAATATCCCCTTGACGGTAGGTATAATTATAAAATTCAAAGTTTCTATTCTTTAAGGGCAAATCTTACGTAATGCTTTTACGGCCCGGTTCCTTATACCGGGATCTTTATCGCCAATTTCTTTTCTTAGAACTATTTCTGCCTTTTCTTTCGATATCCATGCCGCATTCCCAAGACATGCTATGATTGTCCCTTTTATTTCGGAACTGCCAATATCAAGTAAGTCCAAAATCTCGTATTCTACCTTAACCAGATAATGCGCTTCCTGAGAAAGAATAGCCTCAAGAACTCGCAGAGAATACTTACCCTGGCCAACACCTTTTAGGGATTCAGCCAGTAAAGTCTGATTATTATTTATAAAAAAAGAATTAAGTCCTTCCTAAGCGGCTTTAATTACGTCATGATGCTGCTCATCTAAATGAAGCAGGTTAGTCAATTCTTCAAATGTCATTCCCTCAATTTTATTTAAGGCACGTATTAGGTCAGCCTGGGGGCTATCGGGTATAACATGGCATTTTGGACAAGAGCTTCCATGAAACACTTTACTGCATCTTTCACAGTAAAACCCCCCTTTGAACCAGTGACTTAATGACTCCCTTATTTCCTTTGTAATGGATGATAGATCAGCGGCTTTCATTTTATTCAAACCTTTGGCAACTCCAATTACAGTTTGTTCATCTTGTCCTTGGAGTCCGTTTACCATAACCTCAAGCAAGTGTTTTCTATCCTCTTCTATGACCAATTCAGGTACTTCTTCATACAACCATCGATAACCTTCTGAATGCTCTCCTTGCAAACGGGAAAGTAGTATTCCCCCGGCATTGTTACCCCAAATAAATCGCGATATTTTCGCTAATAATCGAAGCTCCTGGTCATGTCCATGTTGAAGTAGTTCTTCAGTAAGGCGAGCTATTTTTTCGTCTGGCCTGGCTGCCAGCAGCTTGGCCGCTGCAACTGCAATAATCTGGGATGGTTGAGATAATGCACGCACCAAATTTTCAGACAGCAGGCCATCAACATTACCTCTCTGCCAATCAATATTGACAGGAATGCGAGGAAAGACGCTAAAAAGGTCGGTTCTGTTATTATCTTCTTTTCCTTTATTATCCTCAATCTTTGCTAATAGCGTCTCAACTTCTCTTTTAAGGACAGTTCCGTTAATTTGTAAGGCATTAATCACGCCATGTATCACTGCGTCAAGTACTTCAGTCTGCCCAGATTTGGCAATTGCTGTCCAATCCGGTAGAGAAGCCTCGTAGACATTTAAGGCCGTATACAGAGACCCCAAGTTAAAAAATTGCGGATAACCAGCTTGACCACTAGTGTTATTATTTTCAGCAGCACAGCGTCCGGCTAATTCTATAAGCGCTATTTCCGCTCGTCGGAAAGGCTCCATGGAGAAATTGGAAAGCCCTTTAAACGGGGAAGAAAACCTGCCGAAATATTCCTGTGCAATTTCTTCATGCTCCAGTTGCTTTAAAACATTTGGGAATATTCCTATCGTATTCATGTTGATGTTACCTTTATTTAACAAATGCTTAATAATATCAACCGTCTCATCATCAGGTTGTTTCCTGACGAGTAATGGAACACCTTCGTAGACAACATCATTCCATATCCCCCATGTACTTGCATGATCAGTCCAAGATTCAGTTTTATGA
This sequence comes from Desulfosporosinus sp., assembly GCA_031292055.1. GTDB lineage: Bacteria > Bacillota > Desulfitobacteriia > Desulfitobacteriales > Desulfitobacteriaceae > Desulfosporosinus. The sequence goes on along the minus strand of JARLHV010000081.1, from coordinate 10,048 downwards.
TTATCCGGACAGTCTGACAACAGGCAAATTTTTAGGACTTTAATATCTATATAGTCGTCACCACATGCCAATAAGATCCTTAGTGCAGCCAGTCTGGTCCATTCCTGCTCATGGGACAGAAGCGGTTGAATAAGCCTTGCTGTATAAGAACCATTTTTGGCTGCTATTTCTGCAGCTTGCTGTGCAGATTCATAGGCCACATCAGGCACCGGAGACTTCAATCTCTCAGTTAATACATCCAACACAGCAAAGAATAAGTCAGGAGAAGCTACAGATTCCTTCAAAGCAGCTGCTGCAAGTTCGTGTGATGTTGCCACCGGGTCACTCGGAATCTCCACATGCAAAAGTTCATTAACAATCATGTCCACTTTACTTATTCCTGAAGCCAATAGAATTGTCTCTCGCCAGTGAGGATTCTTATAGTTTTCCTTTAACCATTCACTAATTTCACTCTGTTCAAGTGCTACCAGATAACGGGCGGCCGCATATTCTTCGAGGGTCAAATGGACAAAAGTATATGTCCCTAGGGTTCCAAAAGTCAAATACTCCAGTATGCCTAATTCCTGCCAGTACCGGATACATTGTTCAGCGAGATTTTGCGAAGCTAGCTTAGGGCTTCCTAACTCTCCGCCTAACATTTCACCCAAATCTTTAATCAGATCGGTATCCTTATAATCAGTTCTCCGTTCCGAACCGTTTAATAGCAGCCAACCGATGATTTCCAGGGAACGTCTTGCTGTACTTTGATCTAATATGATTTCGCGTTCTCTCGTGCTACGTCTTAACCATAGTTCTAGTATTTGGCTGTAGATATATGCTCTTGTTTGTCCCAAACTCTCTCCATCTAGGAATAAACTCAATAAAAAGCCCAGCAGTAAAGGACTCCTGGCAGCTAATGAAGCAACTTTGTTCGTACGCAATTCTTCATTGAACTCTTTGGCCTTTATGTTAGGCGATTCCGAATAGGAAAGAATTGTATTGATAATTTGCTCTCCATATTTCTTAACAGCTTTACTGTTCAGGGGAAGAAGTTCGGTATGGGTCCAATCGAAGAACTGAGCTGGATCATAACCTATAGGCCGTGATGTAATAATAATTCTTGAAGTTTTCCAAACCGAAGCTATTCTTGACAGAGCTTCGGCGATTTGATCCCGGTATGGATCACATTCGTCCAGCCCGTCAGCTAATATGCAATCCGGTGGTAATAGCAGTTTAAGATTATTCTTATCAATTCCCGAACCATCTAAGGAAGTTTCCAGTAAAGCGTCTTCAATCCTTATCCCCTGCCACAATCGTTTTACAACTAACGGTAAGCGGACTAGAACTACTTTTTGCCCGGCAGCAGCAAGCTGATGTGCCGCTCGGCGTAGAAGAGTGCTTTTGCCCGAGCCCGGCCCGCCAATGACAATTACCCTATACCCAAGTTCCGTTACATCTTCAGCATTGAAGACATCATCGCGCCGTGACAGACGTTCCCACTCATGATAAACAGCAAGTTGAGCCTTAAGAGTTTTTTTCTCAGTTAAAGCCTTATTATCCCCCAACACTTTTAATCGTACCCATGCCTCAGTTATGGGGAGTGGAGCTTTAAGTCCAGGAATAGTAAAAGTCCCGGTATTTAGAATAAGCCATTCCGCATAACCAGCTAACATTTTTTCTTCTTCGGCAATAATCTGTACTTGTTGAGCAGATAGTGTCTTTTCTATTATCTTTTGAATCTCGTCTTCTCCCAGATTAGAAATATAATCATCAGCAACAACGTTATCATGAACTGTCGATTTGTTGATATCAATACGCGTACGTTCCATTTACTTCTCCTTATTCCCAGCAATTATATCTCCGCTAATTTCAGATCTGCTGACCTTGATGTGAGACTTTCTTTTTTCTGTGAAATTACTATCTTGATTGAAGGAACCTGTTTTATCGCCGCCGATAATATCACCTTTTATCCTAGAATTTTGAATATTCACTTTCGTGTCTCTCTTGCTGCGAATAATCCACCATCCCAAAAATAAAGATATAAGAATAGAAGCAATTATACTTCCCAGTACGCCGGTACCTAAGTTTATTATCCAATCTATTAATTTGCTCACTAAAGAACCCTCATTTCTCTCCAATTGCATTATCTCGTTGTACCAATGAAACAATAGAATTTATTGAACAACCTTTCATAAAAATCTGTATGCATTTCAAGCTTTGCACAATCTTATTTTCCGAATTATCCACTAGAAACTAGAACCAACCACAAGAAGTCCTAACTACATTATAAACTCCGCCATTCCCATATCCTACACAATTTAATATTTTCTAAAAGATTAATGCCTTAGTCACCTAAACTCATCCCAAAAAGCAAAGCCAGAGCTTCACGCTCTTCCCATACTCCTACGGAATATAACAAAAATCCTGCTTCAGCACCTCCAACCGTCTAGGCTCATCCTGGCGCTTCTGCCTGATTTCATCCTGAATTGATTTCGTTTCGATCCCTTTGTCGATAGTCTGACAGGACTGCTCCATGGTTTCGATATTCACAGAGTTGCCCGAGTACAGCTTAGCCACCATTTTCGACTGCAGGGCAGTATTTTGTTCACTTCTCAGCAATAACTCATTGGTCTTTTCATCCAAAGCGCTCATTGCCTTGGCCTGTACGGACTGGCGCTTGAGCATAATGGCCTGGAACAGACACTGCTTGAAGATGCAGTGTGATGACAAAAGCTGAAAAAAGCTGCCGCCGAGGCCGTTAGACCTTGGCGGCAGCTTTTCAATTTATAACTTATTGAACAGCCAGCTTCCTAAGCTGATCTTCGATACCCTTCCCTACTACGCTCTCCGCCGAAAATAGCGGCTTTACTTAACTCTCTGGCAACAAGGTAATGGATGACCTGTTCAGGCAGATTAGTGTCCACGAGAATGATCGGCGCCTGGTGCTGTACGGCATAAACACTGCCGGCTAAAGCATCCGTGAAATTATTGCCGGTAGCGATACAGACGGTCTGAACTCCTGAAAGAGAACCGAAACCGCTTAAACTGGGAAAGAAATATTGCGCCACGGCCAGCGAAGTGTTGTAGCGGCCTTCTCCGCCGTTTCTTATGAGATCTTCCGCCGCCAGTCTGCTGAGCAGCCCGGCCTCATGTTCCACGTTCTCCCCGGCTGCTCCCTGCAGACCAATAATGTAGACCCTATCCGGCTTCATGGCAACAATTTTCTGCTTGACGGCAGAACTGATCCCATCCTTTTGTACCAGGAGGATAGGATATCCTTTTTGGGCCGCTATACTACTCACCGACAAAGCGTCGGGATAGTTCTCCCCGCTGACTAAGACCACTGGGGTGCCGATCTCAACTTGCAGCTGCTCCGCTATTTTGACGGAGGTGGCGTAGCAGTCGCTTCCAGCCAGCTGGATAGTCTGTTTGAGGCCAACATCCCTGAGTTTGTCTGCGAAGCTTTGGCTAATAACGGCAGTGCCGCCGAGGATTTAGACTGTACCGTCTGCTTCCAGCTTGGCTGTGAGATAATCCAGGACTTTCTTTTGAGCGGCTTCCGAATCGCCGACTAAACGAATAGGAGCATTGAGCCGGCAGGCCAGGACACTGCCAGCCAGAGCATCCGGATAATTGCCGGCTGTGGCCAGAACGCAGTGGATACCTTGCCCAGATAAGCTGCCCGGGCTATAGCCAGAGCTGTCTCGACCCCGTCCACTCCGGCCAGCCGGATGACGGGATCATAGGCCACGGCGTAATCGCTGAAATGGGAAGTACTGAAGACGACGGTTCCGCTGTCCGGGTCGTAATGTCCCGTCGGTACGGTGAGAACATTACCCGACCTATCATAACAAAGGTTCCAGCATCCCTGTCCGGAACGCTGACCAACGAGAGGCGTTCCGGCGAGTACTAGTTTAGTTTGCTAATTCTGCTTTGAGCTTCTGCACTGTTTCCAAAGACAACCCAGTTATCTTTGCAATGATGGTTGGTTCTATTCCTTTAATTAATGCGTTTAGAGCAGCTTCCAGCTCACCTTCCAACTTACCTTCTAGCTTGGCCTTTTCTGCCACAATAGGATCATACAAGGTCCTCGTCATGCTCAGCACCTCCTCGTTTAGCCCTTCATCGTTTACATATCTGCTGTTTAAGGCATCATCAAGAAAATAAGAGGTCAATTTCAATGAAAACATTCATACACCTACCTGTTCACAGGAAGGTGCATGACAATAAATAAAGACGTATCCCTTGAAATATGTTTTAATTGTTAATCACTACAAAAACAAAAAAACATAACAAAGGATACAGAAATATGATACCTAACTTTTTCGGAAAATGCAAAGATATTTTAAAGGAAACCATCATGTTAAAGCCGGAGACCATGACTTTGGTGGTGACTATGTAACACCGTTTGGAATATTAGATTTAACCAATGATAATGTAGAAATAATCTTTTCAAGCTCTAAGGTTACAGCGGATTTTATGGTGGATTTCATAGAATCATATTGGCTTAAAAGCGGTTATCTGCAAGGTAAGGATACTCTAATCCTAAATGCAGATAACGGACCTGAAAATAACAGTCATCGAACCCAATTTATGAAACGGATGATGGAGTTTTCCGCAAAATATAAGGTAAAGGTTCTCTTAGCCTACTATCCACCTTACCATAGTAAATATAATCCCGTGGAACGAATATGGGGTGGTCTGGAGAAACATTGGAATGGAAGTCTTCTTGATAGTCTTGAAGCTGTCTTAGGATTTGCAGGTAGTATGACTTGGAAAGGGAAAAATCCCTTGATAACCTATACAGATAAACTTTATGAAACCGGAATAAAGGTAGAGAAAAAGGTGATGAAATTGTATGAGACTGCAATAAAACGAGCGTACGGTCTTGAAAGTTGGTTTGTTACACTATATCCAAGGAAATGTAAATTAGTGCTAGAAAAGGAAATTGAAGTCTAGGAAATTAGTTTTGGGGTAAGGGGAAGCTATATCTTTTTTTAGCAAAAACGAGAATCTCGGATACCATTTTTGTATAATGACGGAAAATAAAATTTTATAAAAGTAACTAAATTTTAAATTTAGTTATATAAGGAAATTGGCCTATTATTTTTTTAAACGTGCCTAAATATCTGAAGAGTTCTTCATTTGCTAAGAGCATTTTGTGCAGATCTTCTCCGTCTATTTCCTCAGCTTGAAATAGTCCAACTGCTTCATTGGATATACTTTCCACGATCTGTTGGGCTCTTTGGATTAGTTCCCTGAGTTCTTGTTCTGTATGGTTCTTTCTATTTTTGATTTTCTCCATCTGATAGCGCAACATAAATACCTGCAATGGCAAGAGTGGGTAGAGCTTTTGTTCCAAGATCTTCTCTCGACTGTATTCCCAGTATTTCATGACAGGTACTTGGTAGTTTACTTCCTGTCCGTCAGGAAATATCAGTCTTAGTCTTAGTCTTAGTTCATCTTTGATACTCAGGTTTTGTTCTATGAAGATGACCAGTTGTTTGGGTATGTAGAATACCATTTCTTCTATACTCCAAGAAAACAGAGGTTCCAGGATCCTGCCCGGAACGCTCACCAACGGGAGGCGTTCCGACGAGTAGGGCTGCTCTTAAATAACTGACCTCCCCGTCATCTTCAATTAAGTTTTCCACATTCTCAATAATACAACCGGCGCCAGGGAGATCGTGGCGGTATTAGGTAGGAATTGTACCTCTTCAAACTTTTCTGACGCGACGACGATTTTTGAAATATCTGCTCTGGCAATTCCTGTATTAATGGTCTGGGGCTGAGTACCGTCAACAACATGAAGATTGGGGCTATCCGAAGTGGCAGGCCATGAGCTACCCGGCCAATGCCATGCTAAGGTTCTTTTGTCGGCCTCTTCAGCGAAAATATTCCACAGTGGTTCAGCTTTGGAACGTCTGGAGTCCAGATTATAGACCAAGCTGACGCGGGTTCTTGGATAAGCGCCGGTAGCTAGGGTTGTCCAGAGGGTCGGTGTAACGGTAGGCATTGTTCCCAATAAGACCAGATTTCCCAGCAGGAACCTTTATCGATGAACTTTTGCAAATTGGGCATTTGAGACAGGAATATAAATAGTTCTCAACTATTTTGCCACCGCTATCTCACTGCGTTTGCTTCAATAAATCCTCTCAGCATTCCGCTAGCACTTCTTGGAGGACCTTGCAAGCAACCAATATCGCTAAAAACAAAAAAGTGATCCTTAGCCCGGGAAACTGCTACATTCATTAAACTGTTATTGGCATCAATAAAATAACATCCATCCTTGTTACCATATACTGTGGATAAGATAATAACTCTTCTTTCCGCCCCTTGAAAGGTATGCACTGTGCCAATACTGATTTTCGAATGATAAACCGGTAGTACTTTCTTCAATTCCGAACGGATCACTTGAACCTGAGCCTTAAACGGCGTGATAATACCCAGCAAATTTTCCCGGATCTCATCAGGATAAGCATTAACAATAAAAGCATAATTAGCTTCCAGCCATGCTGCAATCTGTTTAGCTTCTGTAAGATTTAATCGGCTGTCTTAAAGTTCATCTAATTCTCCTCAAAACCTTCCAGTTTTTTATAGGGTTCAACTATTAATCCAGCTAAGATAGTGCTATATACCACGCCTTACAATTGGGCGCCCAACATGCTCCAGAAGACTTGCTTAGTCCTTGTTGCCCCATTGGGCGTATTAACCATTATACTCTAAACTATCGACAGCCTCTCTCACTTCCTGAAAAGAAACCCTCTCCTGTTCCAAGCGAACTCCCTGGCCCCAAGTATTGTTTTGCAGGGAAGAAACCAACCGGTGTTCATCTACCGTCAACCGATTCAACTGTGTGAAGGAAGGCTTCTCTTCTCTGACCCATAGGTGCTGATGACTCATCAATATCCTTTCATCCATAAGCAGCGACTTGGCTTGCGGCAAAAAGCTGCGGACTTGGTCCAAAATGGCAAATCCGTGGGTATCGATATCTCCCCAATAGTAGATTGCTTTCTCTTTCAACCAAGGCACGGACTTCAACACTTCGACACCGTATCCCAGCCCGAAGATCACCAACGCTTCCTTGACATCAGGAAAGCATAAGCCATTGATTTCGTTCTCGGTTATAAACACCTTGGATACCGAAGGCTTGAATTCCGCCAGCTGTTCCATCGGAATCGTCAGATCGGAAATGCCCTGGAGATACTGCTGCCGATCAAGCAAGCGCAGCCTGACCTGCACCGGCTTAGCCTGCAATCCGTAACGCAGCTCGAATGAGGGAGCGCTGTGGTCAATACCCTCGTCCGGCAAAATAATATTCAATACTTCTGTCAGAAGCCCTTTCCTTTGCTCAATAAACTTGGTGTCAATCCCGGGAATATCCAGTTGCCGAAGATATAAGCCGCAGCGCTGGTGCTTGGAAAACCAGCTCAGCACGGCCAGGATAGCGCTCCAGTCACCTCCGACGGTCAGTACTTTGTGGGGATTTTGAGCAGGGGAGTGACAATCAGCAACTGCAACTCCAGCTTTTTAAACAGTTCCAAGCCAAAGCGAGCCGATTCATCCGAGCTTTTCAAAAACGCTTCATCAATGACTACGAAACGGAAAGACTGGGGCCGGGATTCCTGCCCTTCCAAACCAAAATGATAGACCAGGCCGGCGGCCAGAATGGTGTAAGCCAGCTTTTCCTTTTGGCCTCCGGATTTTCCGCCGGAATCGGTATAATGCTCATATTCCTCATCGCTTTCCCGCCATCTTTCCGAAGCAGCGAATAAAAACCAGTTGCGGACATCAATGACTTTTTTAGTCCAGCGCTCATCCCTTTCGGTCTCCCCAGGTGGGTCCGGTCTACCCACTGCATGACGGCCTGATAATGACGCTCCGGCACCAGCAGCGACAGACTAAAGCTATGCAGCAGCCTCTCGATAGCTCCTTCCCAACTCTCTTCCCCTGCTCTGACTTCCAGCAGTTCGCCGACAAAAGGCAATTCGTCTTCTCCAATCTGCAGAACCTGACAAAGTTGTTGGCGTTTCTCAACGTATTCCCGGGGAATACTGGAAGTACGGGAACGGAGGGAGGCCAATTCTTCAGCCACTTGATCGGCGGCCTTCCTTGCCTTGTCCTCCTCCGTAACGGCAGTTTTAAGATCCTCCTGCAGACCTATCTGCGCTTCTTCCTCACTCCGTTTAAATTCCCCTGATTTCCTTTGGTTAGTCAGGAAAACAACTAAAGAATCCGGCACAGGCAACTTAAGCATTTGGGCATGACGGGCATAGGCCTCCAGATTCTTCCTGAAACGCTTAAGCGTTTGCCTATTGATCTCAATATCCCGGGTCAATCTTTCCAGGGCATCCCCGCCATTAGCAAAAATAGCTCTCTCAATTCCTTGGATATTCTTAGCCAAGTCACGCTGGATTGCTTCTGCCTGTTCCCGTGCTGCAACAGCCAAAATCAGTTTCTGCTCCTGATTGGCGATTTCAGCACTCAGCAAAACCAGCCTCCGCTCGGCGAACCAGGGGCCTAAAGCCTGGCGTGCTTGATTCAGCAGCCTTTGTTTGTCTTCAAGCCGGAGGCAGCGATTTCCCTGATCAACAAGGGGGGCCAGCAGCTGAATCTGCTGCTTGGCTTTAAGGACAGCTTCATGGGCCCCATTCAGATCCTGAAAATGTTTAATCAGGTCATCCACGTTTTTAGCAGTATTAGGAACTTCCAACATATTGGTTCGGACAAAATCCGTTAAAGCCTCAACCTTTTTCATAGAGATGGTCTGCTGAAACAAATCCAGAGCCTGCTCCTGAGCAATACCGAACTTACGGCGAAAGACTTCAGCATAGCGGGTATAGTCTTCATAGACCTGAACCAGGCTGCCGGCCTTTAAGCGTTTTTTCAGGACCCTGACCTCGTTGCCAAATCTGGCAAAGTCCTGGGTGATCCACATCTCTTTATCGGCTACAATATAAAAACGGACCGGAGACTTCTGGGGATCTGGAAACCAGAAAAATTGAGCTAGAGTAACATACTGAGACAGACCCTGATCCAAAAATGTTGCAAGGATAACGGAATAGTGATTGGGGTCTCGCAAGGAATCAGGCTGACCATTCCCTTCACTGCTTCGCTTCTGACCAAAATAACCCCGTACATAAGAGGTGACTGAACGCTCCTTGGCGCTGGAATCGGCTGCTTTGTTATAAGCTACCTTCCTCGGATGGACCAAAAGGGTCGTTAAAGCATCAACCAAGGTGGATTTACCCGAACCCACATCTCCAGTTAAAAGACTGGTTTCTCTTGGCTACATTAGGACTTGATTCGCGGAAACATTCTGGGGTAATAAGTGTGTTTAATATTAACTTTGTGAAGACCGGAATATTTCCAAAAGAATACCGAAAGATTATCGCAAGCTCTCAGGACCTAAGATTAGCTAGTGATTACGATGATTTCTATCTCGCTAGTAAACAAGACGCTGAAAAAACTCTTAAAGATGTCCAAATGGTAATAAAAGGTATCGAGGACTATTTAAATTCTTACTATGCCGACCTCCAATGAAACAAAGGCTTCCCTGAGAGAAAGAAATCTCGGGGAAGCTTTTGTTTCCTGTTCCCACATAGTTGTCCCTAATACTTGATGAAGTTTCAGCCTATGAGATTCAGAGATATTTCCATGTCGAGGTAATACCCTATTCACGGCTTATAGCGGGAAAAGATACCAAACGTCGAACGCTTTCGTATTAGCTATTGAAGATAAGGAATCCCAATTCAAATTCATAGCATACGAATCAAGGAAAATATGACATTAAGTAGTTCCAATCATTTGGTCAATCATCTTCAAAAGATAATCAGGAAAATCATCCGTATCATGTTCAATGGATATAAGTCGCTTTTTCATTCTTTTTCCGACTTCAACAGCCTCTTCTTTATTACCATACTTGCAAAGTAACTCCAGTTCATCAATCCTTTCAAACAAGGCTTCACCACAAGCACTTGCATGTTTGTAACTTAAAAAATCGCCCTTCAAAAACCAACTCAAAGTCCTTTCAAAATGCTCAATAATAACATCTGGATTGATACTTACC
>JARLHV010000080.1 GCA_031292055.1 Desulfosporosinus sp. | reverse complement strand
TGTGGCTTCCTTTTTTGTAATCTACCATAGCAGCTGTCACCCCTTTAATATAGTTTAACAGACTGCTACTACTTGCTCCACGCTAGAAGCTGTCCCGACTGGAAGTCGGGGGTATTAAACCAGGCGCATTGAAAATAAACTTTCTAAAAATAATTCACTTACCGCAAGTAGTATTCAAAATGGAAATTATACTCAATCTTTGTCTATTTATAGTAATGTGGGCGTGTTACAAGGAACAATATCTGAAAATCAAACTTGGCAGTATGACCCTAGCACATACAAATTTATTTCTGTCCCTAATGCCACTGTCAAACCAACAGTTCCGGTGTATTCATGGCCAAATTATTGGTCTAATTTATCGATTAGTCCTCCTGCTTATAATAGTCAATACGGTGAATACGCATCATCTGTGCAAGAAGACCTCAATCTTTCTGTACCTACACCAATAGGAGCACTTTCATTCGAAACGTGCAATTGCTACCTAAGTGTACATTTTAACGCCTCTGGAGGTGCTTATGGTACCGCTTACTGGAACTAATTAAATACCACATGAATACAAAGTGAGAAACTACCATCAAAATTTTTTATTTAAACATTCCTGTAGTTATATTTAAATTGGTATTACAATCTTTATTGCAATTTGGATCAGAATTAAAGATAACCCTATTAGCAAGAAGAAAAAAATAGATATCTTTTTCTTCTTGCTTCTTTATATTTCTTCTAAATTTTATCTTTGGTTTTACATAATACTTTTTATAGGACGCAAGGAGCAAATAAAGGTAAATTATCTATCTTAGGGGAATATATTTTTTAAGGAAGAATTTTTTATGGCAAGAGAGGAGAGAAGATACTTATGTTAATATCTATCTCGTTGTTGGTCATTGCTCTGGTATGTTTAGGATTTTCTATATTCTTTTATAAGAAATATAAAGCAACAAAAGAAATAAAATTCTTAATTATTTTCTTGCTGCTAATAGGACTTTTTTTAACTTTCTTGCAAGCTGGAATAAAGTATACATCACCAAGGGCGCATTATGAAACAGATAGGCCGACGTCTTATAACGTGGATTCGCAAGTTCAATCTCAATAGCACCCAGCGGTCCTATTGAGAGAATGCTGGTGCTTTGTATAACCGTCATTATCGGACTCAAGGAGAAAAAGGGTAAGCCCTAGAAGGCACTTCTAAGGCGTTTAAAGCTTGTTCGGGGCATTGAATACCCACTCTATCGGATTAGTCGAGCTACGACCTAAATAATAAGCTTAGAATCTATTTTCATCTTAAACTTTAAGGGGTGCTTACCAGGGTTTTAATATCATTTTTTGAGTGAAATTCGGATGAAAATGACCTGTAAGCAATTCACGCCCTGGTTCAACCAGGGCGTTTTTTCGTCATCAAAAAGAGTGCTGCCAAATTAAAGTGTACCCCTTGTCAAGGACAATTTTAAAAAAGGCTACGCAACATTAAGAAGATGATTTCTGTATTGAACGGGAGTCATCTTCTTTAAGCCCCCCATTGATATCTATAATTGTTGTAGTAAATCATATACTGTTTAATTTCATGCTTTAATTCTTCTAGAGTTTCGCATGACTTTATGTATGCTTCATCTTTAAAATGTCCAAAGAATGACTCCTGTGGTGCATTATCCCAACAATTACCGCGTCTGGACATTGATTGTGATAAACCATAACTTTTTACTAATTTTTGAAAGATTGGGCTTGTATAATGAAAACCTTGATCTGAGTGAATAAATGCACCTTTATCTAATTTCACTCTCCTATTCATTCTCAGTTTAAGAATGGTATTTGTGGCTATATCTAGGGTCAAACTGCTCGATACATTGTAGGCCAATATTTCATTGGTAGAGGCATCTTTAATGGTTGAAAGATATGCCTTTTTGGGGTATGGCAACGATTCCTTCTTTTTGGGGCCACTAATGAGTAAGCAGGAAAAATAGTCCAAAAGTCCCTTAGCAGCGTCAGTAAAATCTGGATTGTCACCTTTATTGAACCCAATTCCTTAAAATATCACTATCGAATATTACATAATAGGATTGTGTTACATTGAAACTAAATTATTCCAATTTGCTCGTATTAAAATGAGGTTGCATCAGCGTTTCGTATGTTCGTCCTTAGACAGCCTGTTTGAAGTCAGACGGGCTAAGGGGCAACTGTGAATGTTTAAGCAAATTATATAAACCTCAAAATCCACTATTTCTAGAGGCTTTTGAGGTTTTTATATAAGAGCACGTAATGATCTACCTAACACCAATATAGATCGTTGATTACCTAACTAGGATCTTCCGACCATAATCAAGCAGGTTACCACCCATACTAATGATTCGTTCGACCTTACAAGATATCTACCCAGCTATAGACAACCTTTCGGCTGCATATAACCGAATTTCTTACACATGCATATATCTACCGACATATGGTTGAGTAAGAACAATTCAACACCCGGCAAAATCTTAGCTCGACCCGTTATGATAAGTTGGAACCTTAAAACAATCGAAAATAGACTGCAGTAAAGCTTTTCCTAACCGTAAAAGATCTTCCCTCCGACTATAGACAAGCGATTTAACACCTGAAGATAATCTTTGGCCGACCCATATACACCCAGTAAAGAGCATATATAAATCTTGGCTCAACCATTACGTACCCTTATGATCATAGAATGCTCATCTGAACGTTTTAATATGCTGGTAATTTCAGGGGCGAATTTCTGCGTTCTGACAGAATAAAGTATTTTGCTCTGCTTCTGATACTAACAATATGCAAAGCCGTCACATCTGGCGGCTTTGAATGGGTTGTTGGTGGATTGGGTGTTCACTTGGATTTCCCCTAATATGGCCCTCATCGGTCGGAAACGGTGGGGGTCATTTTTGTGATTTCTGCTGAAACGAGAAGTGAAGCTTTCTTTTATGACGCAATTTGTTCAAACTTTTGCCATGCTTATGACATACATTCTTACTATAATTCGATCATAGAAACGAATCAAAAAGGAGTGTATTAATAAATGAAAAACTTCAAATTATACATCGCAGCCGCCACTATCGTGGGACTCTTAGGGGTGACAGGAACTGCCTTCGCAGCCGTAACGGGTCAGACCCCAGCTGAAATCGCAGCAAGCTTAACAGGTAAAACTGTAGCACAAGTTACCGCAGAAAGAGCGACTGGAATAACTTATGGAACAATAGCCAAAGAAGCTGGCAAGTTAGATGAGTTCAAAGCTGCGACTCTTGAGCAAAAGAAATTAATTCTTGACCAAAGAGTTGTCGATGGTAACCTCACACAAGAACAAGCAGATACTATTTACAACCGATTAGTGACGAATCAAGCCACTTGCGATGGAACAGGAAGCACAGCCATGGGAAAGGGCATGGGAGCGGGATTTGGTCAGGGAATGGGTAATGGCCAACGTAATGGAGGTGGCTCAAGGGGTGGAATGGGTAGAGGAACTTGTCTGAATAACTAATCTCTCAGAAAACAAATGATATGTGCTCGGGAGCTAGGCCTTCCTGCGGTCAGCCTAGCTCTCGGGGTCTGACCCTTCCAGGATTCGACAAATCAGCAATTCGGGACTGAATTCCTTTTCCACCATGGAGAGATGGGCATTCAGTTCATGGCCTAACCCAGCCGGGGTGGCCCGTCTTTATTAACAACTACGTATTTCTATGTGACGAATCCAGTGGAACCCTACATGATCAATGAAACTATATAGGCAAGGTCGCTACTGTAGTTATTTGCCAGATCGTTTGGACGGTCTGGCTTATTTTAGGTGCCTCCAGAGATAAAATACAAATATTTGCAATTACTTGCAGGAATCTTCGGGAAAACCTTGAATATCAGATAAATAAGAATTATTTTCCAACAGGAAATTATTATGGGGGGAACGAACTGTGAGAAGTAAACTACTATGCGTAGTTGTAACAACTATTATGATTCTATTCGGGGCAGTATTACCTGTGTCGGCAGAAACGGTCAATGGAACTAACGCAACATGGCTTCTAGCCGGACAAGACCACTATCAAACATCCGTGGCTATTGCCGGGGCTTACAATGATAACGGTGATTGTGGTAATGTAATACTCGCTTCAGGAGATAGTTTTCCCGATGCCTTATCGGCAAGCACATTGTCAAAAAAAATAAATGCTCCCATTTTGCTCGTTGGTACTACAGTAAACGCTTCAAGTGATGCATTCAATTATCTCTATACACACGCATCTCGACAAAGGGGGACTGTCTATATAGTTGGTGGAACAGGGGTAATTGGGTCAGATTTTGAAACAAAGCTCGCCTCAATGATGTTCACTAACATCAAACGCCTCGGCGGTACAGATCGCTATGACACGAATAGGCTCATCGTTAATGAGGTTAATGTTTCTCAAGGTACATCAGTGTTCATTGCCTCCGGTGAAAATTTTCCTGATGCCTTGAGTATTGCAAGTTATTCAGGCTCAAAACAATACCCAACGCTTTTAGTTGGAGCAGATTATTTGCCTGAGCCAACTAAAGATTATCTTCTGAACGAAATGCCATCAACTGTTTATATTACCGGAGGTACTTCTGTTGTTTCGCAAGACCTTGTAAATCAAATCAATGCATTGCTTCCTAATGCTAAGATTACGCGTTTGGCTGGTGATGACCGGTTTGGGACAAATGCCGCCGTCTTGAACGAGTTTTCACTTGCTCCTGAGACAATTTATATTGCCAGCGGAGATGATTTTCAGGATGTCCTCTCAGGGAGTGCTTTGGCAGCTAAAACAGGAAATCCGATAATTCTTGTAGATAATGGACTTTCAACTCTACCTCCTGCAGTGGAAGCTTATCTTATAAAACTAAACAGTTCAGGAATTCAGCCTAATATTATATCTTTGGGAGGAACGGATGTTAATTCAGATATCCTGTTCCGACAGGTTGAAAATGCATTTTCTGATGGAGGTAACAATGATTCTAACAACAAGCCACATAGTAATGTTAATCCCAGAATTGCAGCAGGATGGGATACTGCCTACTATTTGGATTCCTCTGGGCATGTTTGGGATTGGGGAGGATACGGAGAAATATCTAGTGGGTTTGCGATTCCTAGTTCCCCTAAATTGAAATCTGTTTGTTCGACTCTACCTGTTCAAGTTTCCAATCTCACGGACGTGGTTTCTATTGCTGGAGATAACAGTGGTTATGCTCTCGATAGTTCTGGTAATGTATGGGCATGGGGTTCTAATGATTCTGGGGAACTCGGAAATGGGACTACAACTGACTCAAGCACTCCGATCAAAGTCTCAAACCTGTCAAATATAGTTGCGGTAGCTGCAAAAGGTGTTACTAATTACGCTCTAGACAGTTCTGGTCATGTTTGGACATGGGGTTCTAATTATTATGGTCAACTTGGTAACGGGACTTCGGAAGGAAAGGATATTTCAACAACCCCAGTTCAAATTTCTAAACTAACAGATATCGTGGCTATAGCTGCAGGATCGGTAACAGGTTACGCACTTGACAGCTCAGGTCATGTCTGGGCCTGGGGAGATGGGATCTATGGTGAACTTGGTAATGGAACTACGACTGATTCAAAAGGTCCCGTTCAAGTTCCTAATCTACCTAAAATAGTGGCAATAGCTGGGGGCGTCAATGGTTATGCCCTCGACAATTACGGTTATATCTGGTCATGGGGAGAAAACCTTGATGGCTCATTAGGTCAAGGGATATCAAGTAACTTAATTATTACTGGTCCTGCAAAAGTTTTAAATCTGTCCAATATCGTGGCAGTTGCTGCGGGGGGTGATACGCAGTATGCTCTTGACGGTTCCGGTCATGTTTGGTCATGGGGACATAATTATGGGGGGCAACTCGGTAATAATACGGTCAAAAATAACTCAACTGTTCCTGTTCAAGTTTCTAATCTAAAGAACATTGTTTCCATCGCTGGTGGATTTGTTACTGGCTATGCGCTAGACAGTTCCGGTCATGTCTGGGCCTGGGGAGAAGGAAATTATGGTCAATTTGGCAACGGAACTTCATCAGTAGATTCTTTTTCAATTACCCCAGTCCAAGTGTCTAACCTCCCTCCCAAATGAGCAAATAATTGGACATAAAGTCCGAGTTCTAAGTGCTACATTGGTCGTATTTAGGCCATACTACCAACCCCCCGATCAATGTTCATGCACATATCTGGGCGAATGTCGGCCAAGGGCCTTGCGGCCTTCGTCCCTCGAACAGTGCTCGATGCGTATATCTCGGCGAACCCCGCCGGGGTGGCTTGTCTTGGAGCAACAGCTACGTATTTTTATGTACCGGGTCACCGGAACCTTACATGATCAATGAAACTAGATATAGGCGAGGGACCACTGAAGTTATATGCCAGATCGTGTTGACGGTCGGGCTATTTTTGTGCTTTCTTGGATTATTTCTGTTATCTTGGGATGAAATAGGCTGATTAGCAAAGTAACCCGCCCCTTCCCGAACTTATCCCGCAAAATGCGGCATCCCGACTAATTGTCACAAGCCCTCATATCAAGCCCTCCTTCACAAAAATGGCGGGATAATATTTACTGGCTTAACCCATATAACTGCCTGATTAACGCCTCATCATCTTCCCACTCAAGATATGTAGTTTCGCCGGATAGCAACGGGTTCAATTTTGAAGTAGCTTTCATGATAGCCTCTTTTTTCATTTCAGTATCAGCATTCGCATAGATCAATGTCGATGAAATTTGTGCATGCCCGAGCCATTCAGCCAGTAAAACCATTGGCATCCCACTTTTATACAGGTGCATGCTGCGAGAGTGCCTCAAAAGGGGCGCTCCCCATTTGAGGCACGCCAAAACCTCTCACAGGCTGGAGGACGGCATGAACATTGTCCAAATATCCTTCCTTCTGGGTCATGCCCAGCTTCAAACGACGATGGTTTATTTAGACATAACTACCGAGCAGGAGGCAAAAGCTTTGGCAACGCTCGAAGATAAAAACGATAAATCATTAACCAAGAAGTGGCGCAACGCAAATGGGAGTTTGTCCATGCTCCCGGTATGGAGACAGCGGATGAGGAGGAAGCTTATCAGCAGCCTCGAAAAATCTTCGCAATTCAGTGTCTGTATATAAGTATGGGACAAATGGTTTTCCTCTGCCAATAAAACCTTCAGGAATGACATAAGCATTCTTTCCTATACTGATAAGATATTTTAAAAACCCACGCAGGATGTTGGTGCGAAGCTGTAAGGTTGTCTTTATTTCATTTGGTTTTAAAGAACACCAGGATTCCGCTATTTCCTGAGTGACCGTTTTTTCGGTCGGATAATTTCCCACACAGAACTTATCAAAGGAATGAAGCCTCCGGGCAAATGTATCCTCTTCACTACCCAGTTGGCATCGAAGATTTATATAATCATTAATATCCTCTGCAAACAAACTCTTAAACTGATATTTCATCGGTACACCTCCGATTTCACGGGTATACCGTCAAAATTGAGGGCACAGATTTCAAGTTTGGAAGTGTCCAGAGGAAGATATCTCTTTAATACATCCTTACTTTGATGTCCAAGGACCTGTGATATCAATTCGGGTTCAGCACCCGAATTCAAAAGCCAGATTCCCATATTTCGTCGGAAAGCATGAAATGTTTTACCGTCACGAGGTCGTTTCTCAATATTTTCCAATTTTACGTATTTATTAAGAACGTTTGCCACACTCGATTTATCATTAAGTTTCCGAAAAGGAGGATCCACCGTAAGAAAAACATAAGGAATAGCAACGTCAGGTCGTCCATTCAATATATAGTCTGCAACAGCTTCAGCAGCGACAGATTCCATTGGCAAACTTACCCCAAATCCGGTTTTGCATTGGATAAAGTATACGGTCATTTCTTTCCAGTTGATATCTCTCAGCTTAAGATTGGCAATGTCAATGGCCCGGATGCCAGTTACCGAGGCTAACATAAGAATCGCGTAGTCTCTTTTACCGGATGCGGTTTTTTGTCAGGCGTTGAGAGAATATTTTCCATATCTGTCTGCTCAAAGGCTGGTAAAACTTTTCTTCTTGATAGTGGCAACGAAAAAGGCAGCAACTCAGTTGGAAAATTATTCAATCCTTTTTTGCGCAGGTAGGTGCAGATATGCCGAAGGACATACATGACATTTCCCATGCTTGCATGATGATCCGTGTATTCATGCATCAGGAAAGTATATAAAAACTCATGCTGAACGCAGTCTAATTCTGTAATTCCATTTTGCTGTAGATAATAAAAAAAGTCTCTTATAATAGAATACATGACCGGAATAGTGGTGCTTTTTACAGTAAGGCTGGACTTTAATTCGTCAGCCCATTGCTGATAAATGGAATTCAGTTGATGTTTATAACGGTTATTGAGCATATATTTATTTCGAAAAGGATGTCCGCTATAATAATCATCCAGCATACCTAAAACACGGAAAATATACCTATACGAATTATATCCACTCGAAAAGAGTTCCTTTTGAATGTCTCTGCAAATTTGGGTGTTAAGACCAGCGTCATACGTCTCCTGATTGAGTTGCTGATAAACTGTCAGGATAAATTCGCAAGCTCCGGCATAGTAACCGGCGGTTTCTTTACTACGGAATTCATTGCAGAAGTCCATTATTGTATTGATTCCAGCTGTGATTGATATTGGTTGCATTTACAATTCTCCTTTCTGATTTCGAAAATTTACAAAATCAGAATACAGGAATATTCAATCAGCAACCAAAAATTATTTCGATATATTTTAATTAAAACATATGAAATACAACATTAACAACCAGTTGTCGGAATAACTTTTTTATCGGAATAATCAATGGCCCACACTTGGTTCGGACGATTAATCACAAAATTCCTTAATAAGGTAAGGATATATTTTGTGCTTCATATTTCGCGTGGATAGGTTCGGTTTTGGATAGATCGCATAGATGCCCATTTCAGCCATATAGCGTGCAATCAGCTTGCGGCCAACCAGGATGTGATCTTTAATCTGGAGCTTGATGCGAAGTTTTCTTACCCCTAGATAGGGCATCTTGGTATGCCAGTAGTCAAGTCTGTTCTTGATCATATTCTCGCGATCAAGGTCTTGCTCTGCAGGTGTATAGTAGACGCTGGTTCTGTTAATTTCAAGCAGCTCGCATTGCCTGGTAACCGACAATTTATCGTTTTTTGAAACCAGACTTAGTCTCCCAGTGGGTCCCAAACACTTCTCCATATTTTTTTTTGAGCCAGTCATTCTCAATAGTGAGTTGACCGACTTTTGCCATTAATTCATTTCGATCTTCATCCATCGCTCTTTCTTTGGCATTAAGATCCTTCTCTTGTTTGCTTTCTGAAAACACCTTAGGAGCGTTTACCAAAAAGTCTTTTTTCCAGTTTCGTAATTGATTGGGACTTAACCCATGCTCGGCTGCAAGTTCTCCAAGCTGCTTTTCTTCACTGAGGATCTCCAGTGCGATTTTCGTTTTGAATTCAGGTGTAAATTGTCTTCTTCCCATTTTATGCAAACCTTCTTTTCCGACAGTTTCCTGTCTTTTATTGTATCAGGTTCACTTAGAATTCCAAAAATTTTGTCTGGATTCATGGGTACATTATAAGATTCGTAGGGATAGAATTTTCAACTTCAACTTCCTAAGTGATAATGGTATAATAAGGGCGAATATCTTCCTATGCAAAAGCTAGAACAAATGGAGGGACTCTGAATGCCTGAGATTGCGAGATTCTATGGAATCATAGTTAAGTTGTTCTTTAGTGATCATCTACCACCTCATTTTCATGCATCATATGGTGAATAGGTTGGATTGTTTGATATCAAAACCCTTGATATGTTAGAAGGGGATTTGCCTAATAGGGCTAAGAAGTTGGTAAACGAATGGGGAAGGATTTATCAAAAAGAATTAATGGATATGTGGGAAACCCAAGAGTTCAGAAAACTGAAGGGTTTAGAGTAGGTGAACTTTATGATACCACCTAAGGTCAAAGCCGTTGTTGCTACAAATGATTATTGCTTGATTGTGACTTTTGATAATGCAGTTATAAAACAATACGATATGAAAGATATGATATTGCAACCACGATTTATTCCCCTTAAGAATAGGGCTGTCTTCAAGACTGTGAGAGTTGATATAGGTGGATATGGTGTAAGCTGGGATTCGGAAATTGATTTAAGTGAAAACGAACTATGGACTCATGGAGTTGAGGTATGCTTGATTCAAGGGTTTACCGTTGGTCAACCCTTGACAGGGGTCTGACCGAGCGCCAGGCTAAGGGTACATCATATAGTGGGTGGGAATCTCACTAGAAAAGGTTTAGCCAAACCATTCTATAGCAAGTCTTGGGAGGCGCGGGGTGACCCGCGTCTCTAAGCGTAGACAGCGAACAAGCAGGCCGGAAACGAAAGCTGAAGTTTGTAAGCCCCGAAATCCCCACTTGGGAAGGCTGATGGTATGGTCAGTTCAGAAAGCAACATCGTACGGATCGTCTAATGGCAAGAGACGTACGGCTTCCCCGGGGTCGCAAAACCCAGCATGTTTGAGAGACCTTATCGCTCTTCAGCAATGGAGTATGGCTAACAAGCGATAAGAAAGCAAGAAAGCCAAATGGCAAAGGTAAGGAGTCGGATTACTGAATAGTACTGATGAAGCAGAGTAATGTCTGCGGAGGGAAGTCGGTAACATTTCATCGTCCCTGCCGGGGACACGCGAACTACACAAACGGAGGTAGAGAATCGTGCTTACGAAACTAGCAGGGATAACAGAGGCAGCCAAACACAGACCAAAGGAAAAGTTTACGTCTTTAGCCCACCTGATCAACGGGGAATTGCTACGGATTTGTCATGACGAAATGGACGGCAAGAAAGCCGTAGGAATCGACAAGGTAACCAAGGAAGCATACAGCGAAAATTTGGAGGACAATCTTGCCGACCTGATTGCACGGATGAAACGCCAAGCGTATCATCCCCAACCAGTGAGGCGGGTGCACATTCCGAAACCAGGAAGCGACAAGAAACGACCGCTGGGTATATTATCCTATGAGGATAAACTTGTACAAGCCGCCCCTAGCGAAAATTCTCAGCGCGATCTACGAGCCGGAATTCCTCAATTTCTCGTTTGGCTTCCGACCTCATCGAAGTTGCCATGATGCGCTACGCGCGTTAAACGAAGTTCTGTACCACAAACCCATCAACTACATTGTTGACGTTAACGTACGCGAATTTCGATACTATCGAACATGGGCAAGTACAAGCAATGCTTCGACAACGGGTTAATGATGGAGTCATTACAAGACTTATAGGAAAGTGGCTAAATGCAGGAGTACGAGAAAAGGGGCAACTCAGTTATCCAGAATCCGGATCGCCTCAAGGTGGTTTATGCAAAGCTTAGCATAAGCCGCCCTGTGGACATCCGCTTAGGGTGGCGTTATATTTCCACTCTTCCATATACCCACATTCCAGAAAGTGTTTCATCAGTCTCAAGAAGCGATTGTCTTTCACTTTTTCAGTCATAATTCCGAGTAGAACGCCGTGATCAATACTGCCAAAACAGTTGCGAATGTCGCCTTCGACGAACCATTTTACACTTTTCCAACCATTTTTGGCCCGAATAGAATCTAGCGCCGTGTGGCATCCCCGATTGGAACGAAAACCGTGAGAGGCGTTGCTGAATTGTGGATCAAAGTAGATATTCAGAATCAGACGAATGACTTCTTGAAGTAATTTGTCCGACCATGATGGGACGGTTACAGCAGACTGCACATAGTCACAAAAAAGATTTGGGATGTCTGACTATTACTCATCCCTTTCATCCATTGAAAGGACAATCTTTTAAGATTCTTCAAGTTCGCAAGGTTAACGGGGTCCGCTTATATTCTGTCGCCACAGAAAGCGGATCTCTTATATTTAGGGGAAGGGAGTAAAATCTTAATAGCATGAATACTGATAAGAATTTGAAGTCTATTTCTTCCGATCTACTCCTTGCACGGCGCCAAGACTTAACCAATTCCTTACCACCCCTTGACCAAGTCATACGTGGCTCCTTAATCACCCGTTACGTCAAGTGTGGTAAATCTAAATGCCGCTGTGTATCCGGTCCGGGCCATCCCAGTCTCTATTTATCCAGTTTACATGAAGGTAAAACTAGACTGGTGTATGTACCCGCTAGTTGGGAGCCCTGGGTTCAACAACGCCTTGACAATTTTCACCGTACCCAAGATAACTTGGCTGAACTAACAGAAATTAATCTGGAACTCTTAAAACGACGTATTCAAGACTAGCTATGTTACAGAAGGGGGAGGAATAGCGTGAAAAATACCATGGATTAAAGTAAAAAAGGACGCACTTAAATAAGGCTTTTGAAAGCCCTAAAAAAATAAGCTTTAGTTTTAAGCTGCGGAAATGTCAGTAGCTTTTATTAAACCAAGGGAAATCAGAAGTTTTGCTGCTTGTTTAATAGCTTTCTCTTTCTGCTTTTCTACCATTTTTTGTGGCATATCAACTTTATACAGGTCACTCGGATTGAATAATTCACCCGTAATAAACATGTGGTATATGGCGGTGAGTATCATCCTTGCGATAGCGATTATAGCTCTTTTTTTGCCTCTTCTTTTACTAATGCGTTCATATTTAACTCTGTAGTAAGGAGAGATGTTCGATTTCAGGGCTGCATGGGCAACTTGTACCAATGCAGGTTTGAGGTAGACACCAGCACGTGTTATTCGAACGGATTTTTTCTTACCAGCAGATTCATTGTTGCCAGGTGTTAGACCCGCCCAGCAGCATAAACGCTTAGAATTGGCAAACTGAGACATATCAGTACCAATCTCGGAGATGATGGTGATAGCAGAAGTTCTGCTAATCCCAGGAATGGTACAAAGGAGAGTAATGGCACTTTCATAAGGAGCTACTATCTTTTCAAGTTTTTCATCCAGCGTGGCGATAGACTGATGGATGAATTCAAGATGAGTGCGAACCATTACTATACGTTCCTTTTGTTCCTTCGTCATCTGATAACCTTCAGACGGTATCTGCTTTCTTCTTTAAAGACCTTTGAAGAAGTGATGAACAGTATTCAGGGTCAAAGGAGTCAGTCGAAACCAAATAGTCCGTTATGGAAGAGGCAGATTTGCCAAACATGTCGGATACGACAGCATCAAGGGCTACATTACAAACAGTGAAGGCATTTTGAAAACGATTCTTTTCACTGCTTTTACAGGCAACAAGTTTGGAACGATAGCGGGTGTATTCACGAAGAATACGAATTGGTTTGTTGGGGATATAACTTCCAGGGACTAAACCAAGGCGGAAAAGGTCGCCAATCCATTTGGAATCCTTTGTATCATCCTTGTTCCCTTTTACAGCCTTCACCCATTTGGGATTTGCTATAGTGACATGGATAGTATCTTCCAAAAGGTTAAAGATTGGAACCCAATATTTACCGGTTGATTCCATGCACACATCAAAGCAGTCGTTATCAATCAGCCACTGCTTGAATTGAAGAATGGAATTGTTAAAAGTTGAGAATCTTTTTTTGGAATAGTAGGGAGTAATTCCCTGAGAAGTAATGATTGTGGCGACGAGAAACGTTTTATGAACATCGACACCGCAGCAGATAGGGTAAACAACCTTCATGGCACAGCCTCCTTTCATAGTTGAGAAGGAAGACATTGACTGAATCATCACACATTTAACATTTGCTAAAGCAATGATTAGCGTGCGGTCTTATAGATCCACTTATTTGTGCTTGAAAGATGATTCTTACACTGGTTAATATACTGATTTAAGCTGAGAAGAGCAGACTACGACTTACCTCACCGTGCTTTGTAGTATATCTTCTTCTAGTAATAATTATAACAAAGTAGTAATTAATGCGCACTATTTTTCATTGCTATTTATGCCGCCAGCTTTAGCGGCGGAATGGAGGTTAATATGAAAATAGCTGATAATTTAGAGATGTTAGAATTACATATGAAGGTCATGGGAGTGGAGCGGATAGTTTATCCTACACTCATGTGGGATGATGATAACATTATACTAGTTGATACTGGAATACCCAGTAGTTTAGAGATGATTAAAAAACAAACAGAGACTGCAGGTGTATCTTTTGCAAAATTAAATAAAATAATAGCCACTCAACAAGATATTGACCATATTGCAGGAATTAAAGGTATTCTAAGTGAAAATCCAGAGGTAATGGTGCTTGCTCATGAAGAGGATAAACCATATATCCAGGGTGAGAAGAAGGTTAAAAGATTGAATTCTAAATTTATGGATCGTATAAAGGATTTACCCGAAGAGGAACGGTCAAGAATTGTAGATATGTTTGAAAACTCCAGCGTTAAAGTTAACAGTACCCTTAGTGATGGTGAAGTGTTGCCTTATTGTGGGGGAATTACTGTAATTCACACTCCCGGTCATACACCCGGACACATTTGCTTGTATCATCAAATGAGTAAGACACTCATTGCGGGGGATGCCATGAATATTCTTCATGGACAGTTAGTCGGACCGAACGAGGATCCAATGAGTGAGGATGGGGTGAAGGCGAATGATGCTATTGATTCACTGAAAAAGTTCAAGGATTATGATATCGTGAGTATCATAACTTATCACGGTGGATTATTTAATGATAAACCTAATGAGAGAATTAAAGAGGTAATTCGAGATCGAAAGTTTTATAGTTACATGAAATGATTGATATTTCTTAATTCTATTTCCTTTAGTGGATCTGTGCAGGAGGTCATTATATGCTCAAAATTTTCAAACGGTTGCCGCCGCTTAAAACCGCAGGTGCTATTTTATTTCTATTTGTACAAATAGCTTCAACACTGTTATCCCGACTTTTCCGCTGTTTTGCCTTCATGGGCAAGGGTTTTTCAGCGTTAGTCGGGATAACTTTTTTGTCAGGATAACCATTTTGTAAAAGAATGCATGATTGAAATCTGAAAAATGAATTTGCAGTTTATCGTCCGTTTATATTTGCGTGTTAAAATAAAAATAACTATTTGAGAAAGGGAAGCGTTGGGATGAATACCATCATGATTGTCAAGGATGATCCTTGCATCCGTGAGCTTATAAGCGCAGTACTCAAAAACGAGGGCTTTATCACTTTTGAAGCGTCTGACGGACGGGACGCTCTGCGAAAAATGTCAGACGCAAGTCCTGACCTATGTGTCATTGACCTTATGATGTCGGGCATATATAGTGATATATGTTTAAAACAAATCATTCATATTGATTAATAAGTTAAGGTGAAATAAATGGAAAGTAACGATTTGCGTATTTTTAAGGCTGTTGCATTGGCAGGAAGCATCACAAAAGCTGCTCAAAGTCTTGGTTACGTTCAATCCAATGTTACAGTAAGAATTCAGCATTTGGAGACAGAACTTAAAACCCAACTGTTTTATAGGCAGCACGGTATGATTTTGACTCCGGCGGGAGAAAAATTGCTCACTCATACTGTACAAATTTTGCATATGCTTGACGATGCCAAAAAGGCATTAAATGATTCCGGAGAGCCAACTGGCTGTTTATCAATTGGAACCAATCATACCGTTTCATCTCTGCATCTTCCAAAGACACTTGCTCATTATCACAAGATATACCCAAATGTTGATTTATCACTTATAACCTCTCACGCCGATGACCTCATTTTTAAAGTGCTTCACTTTCAACTTGACGGTGCGTTTGTAAAGTCACAATCTCTTAACGATGATAACCTTGTGAAAGAGCTTGTAATAGAAGAAAATCTCGTACTTATATCTAATCCTGAGTACAATGATATTCAAACTGTTTGTTCAAAACAATTTCTCTTGAACACGAAAGGATGCCCTAATAGAACTCAGCTTGAAGATTGGTTTAAATCTGAGAACATTTATAATGTGCGTTATATGGAATTTAATAATTTGGATTCCATTATTGAAGGAGTAATTGAGAATCTTGGTGTTTCTTTCGTTCCGCAATCTGCTATTCGAGAATACGAAGAAAGAGGCCTTCTAAAATCTTTTTCGATTCCTTCGCAGTATGGTTCTGCAAAAACTTTCTTTATCAGGCATAGGGATACTTTAATGACAAATGCTCTTTTAAAGTTTATTGAAATGATAAAGAAAGAAACGCCTAATCAGTCAACTCCACCTGTCAGATGATTTTGCCTTAGATTTGGATTCAAACAAGTATCATTTTCAATGAATATGACTATCTTTTATAATCATTTTACGTGATTGTTTGTTGTGTGTATACTTGTTTTGAGATCATAATTTAAGGAGGTTTCTTTAATGGGCAACATAGCTGATAAAAAAATAGCAGAAAACTTTCTAACTTCATACAAAAACCATGATTGGGAGTCAATTAAGAAATTATTACATCCTGACATCGAATGGACTCTCCCCGGAGAAGGCAAAATATCAGGTACGGCAAAGGGAGCAACTGCAGTGATTGAACGTGTCGAAACCATTGTAAATGGAGGTGTAGTAACAAAACTCCATCATGTACTTGTTGGGCAGCGCGGACTTACTCTATCGCTGAATAATACCGCATCTTCTGCAGACGGTAGAGCTTTAAATGAGGAACTTGCTACTGTGCTGACAATTCAGAACGGTCTTATAACCAAAATTGACACATACCTTTCGGATGTGCCAATGATGGAAAGGTATTTTACTAAGTAGAACTAAAAACCGATATTGTCTAAATACAGTCACCTAATTCGGCATAGTATAACTGTGCCGAATACTTTTACCGATTTAGCCTAACTAGTGGTAGGATCAGTTTATAATTACCAAAGAACTTTGCCGTTCTCGTCAAAGAAACCTCTGGTTGAATTATTTTCAGCGATTGCAAGGCCAACCACAGCTTTGCCAGCCTGCTCAGCAGAGCGATATCCCCTATACTTATTTAATAAAGACCCATATTTTGAACGAATCTTTGAAACTTGGAACGTCTAAAAGAAGGGTGCGAACTACTACCTACAGTTAGTACTTAAAGGTATCCCCCCAGCTAAGATCAATGAAAACGGTGAGTTCAGGTACAAGGTGAAGGAAGTAGGAGATACAAATGATACAGATAATAAAATGCGATAATCTTTTTGAAAAAAGGATTCTTAAATCTAATTTATCATTTTATGATCAGAAAATATTTATAGAAGCAGAAAAAGAAGGTAATTATGGACGACCATATCGTTATATAGGAGTTCAAAAATTTAGCCAAAGATTAAATCAGTTAAAAAAATTCAAATTTAACAACCCAACCGAAATTTTTACCAGAGTGACTTCTGGGCGGACTATCTACTTCGGATATATAGAAATAATCGAAAATAAATATTTTATAAATATACATAAATTGGACTGTGAAACAGGTGCTGAAGAACGTAGTATTTGTATTGATACGGGGTTTAATAATGACAAACCTAATAGTTTTGATGTGGAAATTATTGGTCTATCAGAATGTTATGCATTATTAATGATACGCTATATCGACTCTGACAAGTTTGAATACGGGCAACCTTTTTTTAAGAGAATGATTCTTATTGACACAAACACAAAAAACACAATGGTTGTTCCTGACAAAGTTTGTGATTTTGATACATTATTGAGAGTGGGAGAAATATTGTTATTTGATAATGGAAAATATCTTATGATAAAAACTGGAAGAATCCAACCAAATGAAAAAAAGGTTATATGGGAAGATAGTTTAAAGAAAAGCTCTTTTGAAGAGTACTTTGACCATTTAGAAACATTAATAGTTATTAAAACTGAAGATTTCATTAAAAGTGTCGAAAATGGAATTGGTATTACTAATAAAAACATTCTCGATATCTGTGATTTACATAGATGTTTTAAAATTATTACTGATTGGGATAACATTGGCAGCAAAGAATTTGTTTATGCAATTCAATCATTTAGAGAAAAAACAACACAAATAAAAATTTTTAACTTTGAGACGGGCCAAATAAGTAATGTTAAGTCAGATAAATTATACGATTTAATATTATATTTAGATAAAAAAATCTATGGCATGCAGGAGCAAAATAATTCGAAAATAGTTGACGAATTGCATATAAATATTTTGGAACAAGAGAATATTGTTAAAGATATATATGATATTGCAAAAAATAATAAAATCTTT
>JARLHV010000079.1 GCA_031292055.1 Desulfosporosinus sp. | reverse complement strand
TGCGAGCTCTGTGAGATCATCACTCCAGCCGTGCTGATAGTCTGAGGCTGATAGAAAAGCTGTCATGCCACCGATATCCGCGATAATCCGAGTAGGAAGAACCTTTCTTACGACTGCTAAGATTTTATCACCAACAGCTAAGTCCCCTTCAGTACGTTTGCGCATCCATTCGATACCCTCTTTGCGACTTGCCATAAACACGTTATCTTTCTTGACGTGCCCCTTTACCATGAAGGCAATCTTTTGTCCGGTCATGTTACGTAGGAACTGATTGCTGTGTTTGAGCTTTTCTCCATCTTTGAGATCATCTTTGCTTTTTACGCAATTGTTCTGTTCAATACCGAACTCGTAGACTGGAATCAATCCTTTCACTGACCCGATGTAAACTACAGCGCAAGGGGTTTCACCATGCGTTTCAATCCCTGCAACATCTTCTTGTAGAACAAGGCGGTTCTGCTCGGCGCGGATCACATCTTGCCAGTAGTCTTTTTCCGTCAGGGCGATTGTTTCCAGAGCCTTTTGTTCATCATAACCTTCAATCATTCGTTTCAGTAAATCCATTTTTACCACTCACTTTCTTCTTATGTTTGGAACGTTTATGATCCATTGACGATCACTGGAGTTCCCTCTTTGCGGGTCCATACTATAGATTTTTGCAATTGTCGTTTACATGAAAACAAAGGGTTCCTCGCTGGATTGATCTTCACTGACTTGCTTCTTTTCAGGCTTCTGGTTAGGGGCTTTATCAGCTTGAGTTCCGTGCTCTGATTGATAGTTTTCTGATTGATCGCTAGTTAATTTCATTTTTGGAAAGCAGTCCGGGGGTTGCGTGTTTACGTCTGGTTCCACGAGAGTCCTTTTAGTCTTCACCTTAATCTTTTCTGGTTCCTTGGGAGCATTTAAAGAGTCGTTCATTGGAATGCTGCCCTGAACACTTTCCGTTAATTGCGTGCTTGATGCTGATTCACCCCCCTTCAACGGTTGTGGCATGTGTTTTTTGAGCAAAGAAAAAAGCCCTCTTTTTTGAGGTGCTTCATCTTTTTCCTGATAGTTAGGGTTGTTTGTGTTTCTTGCTTTCTCTTGCCAGTCTGAGGGAACGAATTGCCCCAAGGCGATCCCTGGCTTCATAGGGTGCCCGTCTCGAAGCAATTTATGGATGTAATGAAATCTTGGCAGCCCATCCTGAATATCGGTTGGGCGGATACGGTACTCTTCCTGCTCGGTATCCCTGTAGGTTTTGGGAAGAAAACTTGCCAAGGCGAATCCGTCATAGGTGTTTTGACGCATGACTTCCCAGTTCTTGCCGAGTTCATTGGCGAAGTATTCTGCATCATCGTAGGTTATACCGCCAAAACTTATTTTGTTTCGACAGTTGGTAAGAACGGCGGTTTTCATCGCTTTGGGGGTTAAGTCACCTGCACCAATCTCTAACTGTGAAAAGGACTGTACGGCAAAAATGCCTGCTACTCGGTATTCCGCTGCAATAGATAGGAATTTTTCGGTGTCTGCGTTAATATAGCGCGACATTTCATCAATGATCAGATAATGCGGGATTCTCGTTTTTTCCGTGCCGGGTCGTCTGAAAGCCGCTGATTGTAGGTGCATCGCCATGAACTGACCGAAAGCATCTCCCGAACGTTTGAGCTTACCAAGCGCGGTATTAATGCCGATGACTCCCCCTTCGGCCATGTGCTGGTCAAGATTTATGCCGCTATCTCCTGTGATAATTCGTTTCAAATCCTCGTTAGAAACAATGTTCTCGATTTGCGCCCGAAGCCCAAGCGCGAGGTCTTTCCATTTGGCACCGAGTTTTCCTTGCATTTCGTTGGTAAAAAAACTAGACAGATCGGGGTCTTTACCGCTTTTCTCCAACATCTTCTGTTCACGTTCCAGAATGGCATTGTCGCGAAGGGTTCGTAATACACTGAGAATGTCTAAGTTGTCACCATGATTGAGCTTGACGAGCTTAATAAAGTTTCTGGCAGTTAGTTCTTGTACTAACTGGAAAAAGGCTTCTTGTTTACCGAACATGCCTTTTAAGACGGCAATCGTAGCCTCAGATACGTCATTGACGGGGCCTTTCATGAGGTTGATTTTATCGCTTGTTTCCCGTGTCGGGTCTAATTGATAGGCCTTGATACCCAGTTCCCGCGCGAGATCAACGGCAAACTGAGCTACGTCCCCTTTCGGTTCAATAATGCTTAGGCCGCAAGGTACACCTCTTGCTTTGGCAAGAAGGATCTGGTATATGATCGGTTTAATTAGTGTTGCTGTTTTCCCGCAACGTGTAGGGCCTACGATCATGGTATGAGTAAAGGGGTCGTCACCGCCCCAGTAAAGTCTTGACATGTTTTCTTCGCTCCTTTTTGAGCCAGTAATTTCAGAATACTGTAAACGTGGTGTTGGCGTGGTACATACATAGACAAAGCTTTTTCGACCTGTGCGTGAAAATGGCTACATATTGGTTCGCCTACTAAGACGGTTTGATCCGCTTTTGCTAAAGATGGAATAGTTGCTAATAGGAGTCGTCCTTAATCTCCTGTTTGGATGCCAATAACGAGCTCCTTTTTGGCAAGGTTAGGTGTTAGAGTGATTTGTATTTGTGCCATTTGATTTGATTGCCTACTTGGTGTCTGGTTCGGTGTTTCCTTTTCGAGAAGCCCTTTGTGATAGACAAAGACAATTCCGCGCTCAAGGTCAATGGTATAGTCGTCTATGCCGACCGCTTCTAGGCGATCCGCAATATCCTTCGGATTGGGCATTGACTCTTCTTCCCTTCTACGATGATTTGTTCTTGAATTCAATTTTTTCCCCTAAATCGAATGTGATAAATTCCATCGTGTTCTTCTTCGTAATCGCTTTTTTCCTTCGCGAACACCACCACTCCTTGAAAGGCGTAGTTTCCGTGCGTGTTAGTTCGAGCTTCTTCCCTGCCGATGGACTAAATCTTACTTGTACTAGATGATGGCCCATTACGACAACCGGGGTTACAAGAAGCATGGTCCATAGCGGAATTTGCATCAAAATGCCATCCCCCATAGATATTGCCATCATGTGCCCAGCGATCCAGGCCAGCGCAACCCATAGGGTGGCAGTGTGGATAAGGGCAAACCGCGACCGCTTGAACAGCCCTTGATAAATCAACAAGGCTAGTGAAGCAAGAACTACTACTTGGGGAATCCAGAGTGGCGTCCATTGTCCTTTGATGGCCCCAGCCAGCGTGCCGAGGAGCAAGACAAGACCCACTAGATCAAACATGACCCTTTCTCCTTTCGTTCTGGAAACTATTAAGTTAACGTTAATGAAACGTCTGGCTCACTTAACGTTTTGCTTTTACCCTGAGATTTTCTTTGAGTTCCATGAACGACATCAGGTTTAGGACTTCGATTCGCATGATTTGTTCGGTGGTTTCCATGAACGATGTCTGATAGGTTAGGGGTTTTGCTTCGAGTTCTTGAATTAGTCCTTCGGGGACATTACTGATTTCTAATAGAGCTCTTAGTTTTTGTGTGTCTTTTTGCATGCATTTCCCTTCTTTCTTTGTTTGATTATGGACCTCTTAATATATGGGCAAACAAAAAAGGCCACCCCGAAGAAGGATGGCTATTATCTAGGTAGTTTCAGCAGGGATTTACCCCACCTCTATTTAGTTTGAAGAGACTTCCTTTATAGGTATTCTTCGATCTTTTCGTTTCCCTTGAATAAACGAGCGTTAGAATGGTTGTCCGGAAATTAAAGATAAAACCGGGCCTGTAAACTTTTGGCTCTAGAGTATGAACTTTCGCAGAAAGTGTCCCTTCCTCTGTCTGCGCAGTCACCTTATCGAAATCAAACATGCGTGAATCAATCATGTCTAAATAATACAGGAGTTCGGCTTGTTTGAGCATTGACCGTTTTGGGCTGCCCCCACTCTGGCGTTTGGTTTCACTCAAATACAGACCATGTCACCAGGGAGTGAGTGATCAGTATTTTAGCTAGCTCCAGACGACATATCGATTGAGACATCTTGCCTAACACGAATGTTCCTATGAAGGAAGTGGTTTACATCAAGGAGCTGCGTAGTTTCTGTATATACATCCTTTTTTCCATTAGGATCCCGAATTGTAATAACTAAACAAAACTCTTGTGCTAGATCCATTCGGTCTGCAACGGCTAAAGCCTCAATATAATTACGGTATACACCTTCAACCTTTAGATACCATTTCTTGGGTGATTCAAGATGTTTCTCCTTGTTAGCTGAGGTAGCCTGAGATAGGTCAACAGCATATTTTTTGTTGGGATAATATTTATCACCATATTGTATGAGAATTTTTTCGCTAAGATGAAACTGGTGGTTCATTGACGGTTGTTTTCTTGAATATAAACTTGTGGTTAATAGGTTTTGTCCACCATCTCGACCGATGGGGTTTTTAATAGTAGGTTTTGTTATATCTCTAGCCACCTTGTCGTCGTAAGTACCTATCATTATATCTAAATTAGACTGACAGTATTCAGGTCCCTGACCGTTGACAACAATTGGATGTGACACTAAGGTCACAATAAGCAGTCCATTGTAGAATCCAGCCTCATCCACTAATGAACTTGGATAGGGGAAATCTAGTATCTCAATGAATTCTCCTTTAGGAAGAGTGTCCCTTATAACGAGAGTGATCTCATGAGGATCATTATATAAAATATCATTTATTAATGAAGGAACACCGAATCCCATTTGATTTATTTTCTCATTCATTGGCATATCGACAGCTGAAGGATACCTGCTAGAATGAATTACAAGCGCTTTTAACAACAATGCATCAAAACTCTCGCTCATCGTATTGTATAGGCCAGCCACAACATTACTCACTCTTGGAGTAGCAAAACTTGTTCCTACATCACGACTAACTTGTCCATCCCTTGCAAATGACGACACGCCATTCTTTAATGGTTTACCTTCAACGACTCCACAATTACCACCATAATGAACTACTTCGGGTTTAACTATAAAGGCTGGACCAGGTCCAACTCTCGTAAACGGTGAAGGATAATGACAATCAACAACGTCATGCATTTGTTTAGAATGTGCTATTGACCCTACTGTCAATGATCTTACTGCTTCAGCACCCTCTGCGATTCTGCTTTTAGGCTTTCCAGTAATAAAATTTTTACAATTACCTGCGGACTTAATTATTAACACTTCGTTTTTGTCTTGTATATCATCTAAAGCGACGGCGAAATCTGAAAACTGCGACTCATTAATTTCTTTCAGAGTACCCAATGACATATTCCATATTTTAATTTGATGACCAAACTTCTCGATAACCGTTCGAATGTTACCAACTAATTCATCCTCGTCAATTCTTTCTTTAGACTTATCCGGCATTACTATTGCGTCAAACAACTTACATCCATTTACTCCCGTGAACTGTGATTCCTGCAAAATATCACCATAACAAACTATTCCAGCTACGAAAGTACCGTGTGCCCTGTTTACGTATTCTTCAGGATAGCAAGAATACGTACCAATTATCCAAGGTCTCAATTCTAAAATGGGTGCAATTCCAGTATCTAGGATTCCAACGACGGGATATTCCGCCCCGTCAATAGGCAAAAAAGGGTCAATTCTCTCCTCTGGAAGAAAATCATCGGTATCAATTCCATAGTGTGGCATAGATTCTACAGATAGCAGACCATTGAATCCTGAGAGATAATTTATGGATTCCATTGAGTCAGCAACAATTTTATACACTAAGAGATTGTCACTATATTTGGTTGAATTCTCTAAACTAAGCCCACTTAGGTTCCCAAGGATTTTAAAGAACAATTCTTGAGTTTGAACGTTGACTGCATAATTGTTAAAATCCAGCAACTTTACTTTTAGAACAAATTTGCCGTTTTTACGAGGTTCAAAATCACCGAAAAACGGTTCAAACTCTTTAATAGTATCAATCCCAGAAATGGCTTTTGTGTTTCTATGGAAATTGTGTAGCTGCTTGTCAATTAAGTCCAAGTCTGAGACATTGTCCACTCGAACTAGTAGCTCTTGGTCTGGTGATACCCCTAATATTTTTTCAATTGACTTACCGACTAACGCTTGAGCTATATCACTCCTATGTGATTTAGCTAATGCTACGTCACTTATTTTCGCCTTGAGAACCGTTGGGACATTTTCATATTTTTTAAGTTTTGTTTCTAAGTTTTGGCGAATTCCTATGAAATCACTTAGCAGATTAGCGGATTTAACCTCTAAATCTTTACCACTTAAAACCCATTTAGGTGGTATTCCATTGCCCCCGCCTTCAGTTTCTCTATCGTCTACTTCCACCCTTTTTTGAATAATTTTAATAGGTAAATTTCTATCAGCCATGTTCTTTATCATCTCCATCTTCTTGAA
Organism: Desulfosporosinus sp.; assembly: GCA_031292055.1. GTDB lineage: Bacteria > Bacillota > Desulfitobacteriia > Desulfitobacteriales > Desulfitobacteriaceae > Desulfosporosinus. Next base: position 4,448 of record JARLHV010000079.1, on the reverse strand, counting down.
GTAATTTTCTCACTTGGCGTATCGATATGTCTAACACTTTATGTATTTGATCTTGCGACACCCCGTTTTGATAAAGCGATTTAACAATTTCCAAGGTACTATGACCGGAACTGTTATTAAAGAGTTGAAATTCATAAAGAAATGATCCCAAAGATACAAAGTCGTTATTATTTAAAACAGCTGACCTCTTAGCATTAAAGCAAATAGTTTTTATATCTGAGGGAGACAACCCCACGAGAAGGTCCACTATTTTTTCCATTCTCTTTGAATCTGTGAAATCAAATTTCATTGGGGAAATAAAAATTCGCACTAAATTATCAATTTCTCCCTCTGAAGGTTTCGGTACTTCAATCACGCTGTTAAATCTTCGCCACACTGCAGGATCAAGCAAATTTTCATGATTAGTAGCAGCGATCAGGATATTAGTCCCACTTCCTAAAAATTCGTCAATATTTTGCAACAAACTATTTACTACTCTTTTTAACTCTCCAACCTCATGTTGGTCACCACGTGCTTTAGCGATTGCATCAAATTCATCAAGAAATAATATACAAGGTCTCTCCTTAGCGTAATCAAATACCTTTCGTATATTTTTAGCAGTACTTCCTAATAAAGAAGATACTAAACCATCTAGTCTCGCGGTGACTAAAGGTAGTTGAAGTTCTCCTGAAACATAACGAGCAACTGATGTTTTTCCACAACCTGGCGGTCCGTACAAAAGTAAAGAATCCAAGGATTCGATGCCTGCGGCTAACAGTTTATTCCTGTTTTGGGAAACATCGACAAATTGTTTAATCTTCCGTTCTGTAATATCTGGTAGGATAATTTGCTGAGTACATTCTGTATCTCGTGCAAAATATATATCCACCATGTCTAATCGTGAATCCTGGTCAACCGGTTTAATGCAAAATTCATCCAAATAAACCGGATGAATACTTCTTTTCTGAAGCAGTTTCAAAACACGCTCGGCAAGCTGATTTTCGCCATCATCTTTTAGCTTTTCTGCGAGCAGGGCAGAATACTTCTGCACCTTATCCTTATTTTTATCTAATCCACCTTCTATGATTTTAAAGACTTCAGTATATAGCATTTTCATATCAGTCCATTCCATTACATTTTATGTTATCATTATACCATACTATGATTATTTTAACACGTTATGTATTGTTTTTATTCCACTTTTATTCAATTTCAATACACTTTGTCCTATTTTCATTTATTTGTCTTATGCCAAAATACAACTTTCACTTGGATAACTTCAAAGTCCGGGAACAAGAGACATCAATGAGTTTCGGACTTATCGAATTTGTTTCTGGTATTGGCTGAAAACATAGTATGTTTGATAACCGCGGGAATGAACTAGCGTTTTAGAAAAGTTGCTTGCTTTAGGTCCAGTTGTATCTGGATTTACGTTCTTTGTTTGAACGGTCATTTATCTTAGCCCTTGCTGGAGTCGGCAGCGCGGCTCCGAAAACGCGCGCCAAAGCAAATGAGCGTTTATCCTGATGGGCTGTGATGGACCGGCCCGTCCACAACGAAAATCATCGGCGCATATTCCTAGGAGTAGAGATCAAATTTTCTATAACCTATTGACATTGTTATAACCTAGGGGTAATATGAATACGTAGGTTGTTATTACCTATAAGTTACTACATGTGGGGGTGATGCTGATCCAAGATCCCAAAACTGTTGGGAGCAATATAGCGGGTAGAATTTCAGAAATTCAAAAGCTTAAGAACATAAGCCGCGAGCAGATCTCAAATTCAATGTCACGCTCAGTTCCCAGTCTAAACAAATTATTACACGATCTCAGAGATGGTAAAATTGGCTTAGAAAACTTAGTTAGTTTGGCAAACGCTTTGGAAGAACCCTTACTAGAACTTTTTAAGGATCCACCCGTAATGGCAAAGGAGGAGTATGCAATGTTTATACCGAGATTATTGAATACCACCAATTCCATGAAAACAGGTCAAAAGTTTGAGCTTAAAGAAATACTCACCGGACTTTGGCCGGCTCTACTGCATCCAGAAAAGCAGGAATTTGGACGTCGCTTTTTTCGAGACGTAAACAGCGGTATATTCCCACGCGTAAAGTACGTTCGAAAAAAGCCTAACAATCACGCCGAATATGTCATTATTTGAGCTATATTGTTTAGAAATAGGTAGGGAATGCAGCCCCTACCTTTTTTATTCCTTACTTGTAAGTAGCTGACCTCAAAATTCCGGACTTTTTCTCTCGAACGACCCACTTAGGCCGTTTAATCATGCCCGCGATTTTTTAGAACTGACCTTAGGTTAGCGACGCATACAACTGGCAATGCTGTCCTTAAATCTTTCATTTTAGCTTAAAAAGGTGCGTCAAAAAGTCAAACGAGCGTTGATCTAGGTTACCTAACAAATTGATACGTAAAAACCATTAGTTCACTCGTTCTTCAGCCGTCTCTTCACTGGCTATCAATGATATCTTTTATCGTCAGCCCCTTTACTTGGATGAAGTCCCTCTTCTGGTAGCTGTCGATTATCTGTTGTGCTTCTTTTACAAAGCCATTCCACGTTAGCACGATGGCTCCTTTTCCGATGTTCTTATACTCGCTTTGCGTATGATTTTCCGCTAATAATCGTAATGCGCTCCGGTCTCGCCGCAGGTAGTTACATATGTGGTAGTCTCCCCCTTCTTGTTCGACCACCATATCCCCGAATCCGTAACGGTTGTCGCTATATCTTACTTTTCCATACTGCCTTTGCAGGTATTTCTTAACCTTCTCCACTCCGCTGTGCTTTAACATTTGCATGGTGAGGTTTATCTTCTCTCCACCTTGCTCTAGCTCTACTAATGGTATCAGGCAAAGTTCATTTATAGCTAAATGACTCTCCGTGAATTCTTTCACAATTGCTTTATACGCTGGCGTTTCGTCCTCTGCAAATCTCGCCTTATACAGAACTAAGCTCCCATTTTTATTACTTGTGAGTTCCTGGATTAGTTTCGTTAATTTATTTTCAGTTATACTTTCGTGTACTATATAGACTTGATAGTTCATTCTCTCTGGTGAGGTTAGTAAGCACTGCATTAACGATGTATTCGGTAGCTCTTCTTCTTTTTTCCCATCGCTGCTCCCTAAAAAACTCCACCCGCTTTGTGTTAGGTTTATGGCTACTTTACTGATCTCTACTCGGTCTGCCATTTCTATTCTTGGCAAACTTAGATCCCTCGCTCTCCGTTTCTGCTCTATCTTCCCTAGATTAAAAAGGAGTTCGATCCCCTTTTCCTTAATTTCATATACAGAAAAACTTCCCCCTCTCTTTTTATTTGGGATATGTCTTCTTTCAAGGTAGCCTCTGTCACATTGTTGTTGCAATTTCTCGCGGCCTTTCTTTCTCCCCCCATAATATGTGTCTTCTATATCTCCCATTAAGATCGCTTGGAGATGATACACTGCCAATAATATCTCTATGTCTCGATCTGAATGCCTCGTTTTGTATCCTTCCTTCATGGACATCATTCCGTCCTTTTCTTTCAACTTTACCTCAGTTTAACTGTAGATTCTTTGATAACTTTTACTCGTTCTGTGGACTCACCTTCAGCAGAACGGCTGTAGGGGCGCAATATCGCAGTCGTCGCTCGTTCCTTCGCTCTTCCCGCGACATAGCTTCCCTACCTCCGCGCTCACCGCAGCGAGAATAGAAATACCCTGAAAACCTTATATCTTAGCGATTCGTGTGAGCTTAAATTCATACCTAGAACCCCTGCCCTAGTGGCACGTGAACCAGGGTTGCAAAAAATTCATTTTCCCATGCTGGAACCCCCCTTATGGCAACGTTTTTATTGGATCTTTTTAACATTTTGTATCATCCTGTTCCTAAGATGAAACTGCAAAAGAAAGCAAAGAACTCATAGAAACTTTCCGCAGTTAGGTATCACATCATTTCCTTTTCTCTCTTTACATTCAGACCGACTATTTACCAATTCTGCTGAACAGTCCTCTAATGGTGGACATTGCATAGAGAATTTGGCGGGATATTTGCCCTCAGTAACTCCTGGCAACTGGTCTATTCGTTCATATTTTAGAGCAATTTCATGCTCCATATATCGTCTTTTAGAGTCTGGACCAAGGTATATCATAGTCCTATTTCCATCCTTACTAACTACACCCTCCTCGCCATAATAGGGTAAATGCTTAATATCATCATCCTTGATAAGCCTGTTTTTAAACGAGTTAATGACCACCTGCTTAGCCTTGTTATCAAGATCGAAGATCCTCACTTTCTGGTAATAGTGCTTTATGAGCAGTGCGGCTGGTGATAACATCGGTCCATCTCCTAGTTGTTCAATAACATCACGAAGTTGCTCTGATATAAGCTGTTTAGCGAGATAATACTCCTTGGCATTTTCTTTAAATCTTAGAACATAGGGATTTGGTAAAAAGGGGAGGGGCATATCCAATTGCAAGA
>JARLHV010000078.1 GCA_031292055.1 Desulfosporosinus sp. | reverse complement strand
CTAAGCCTCTGAAAGCAAGCAGTATCAATAATACTTCGAACAATTTCAGAGTCTATTTCAACATATCCATAGATCGGATCCTTAAAAAGCTTAAAACTCAACCTGCAACACCTAATTCGGCAAGAGATATACGATCTATAAATGCAAGCAGATAATCCAACGTCAAAAAGGCTCTAAAACGATTCCGCAAATCTTCAACCGTCTTTTCTTCTCTTAAAACAATAGCGTCATACTTTTGATCGCTATGATCAATTTCAAAAAAGTCAGAGTAGTTTCTGATTAATTCATTAGTGTATTCTTTTGAAAATAAAAGTGTCGCTTCATAGCCATTTTCGCGCAAAACGTTAGTTACTGCATTCCCATACTTCAAAAGCGTTTCAAAGTCTACCCTCCGGCAACCGCTCTTTTCCAATAATTCAATCAACGCATTTGCCGCTAAATCTTCAATTCCAATAAATCTGTACACCAATAGCACCTCTCCTCATCACAATATCTGACCCTTAAGATATACTACGTTACTCCCATATTGCCCCGTAAAATTCTGAGAAAGGCCACTCTTGTTAACTGCAAAAATACGTTTTTAAAGCATTTTCGCTACATTAACGTAGTATGCCAAACAGCTTGTTCTATTGTCAATTGTATATCCAGTATAATTCTTCTATTCTTTAAAGATAAATTCCTGCTGACAATTTTTTATCATTAGAATTTTTTTATATAACACTGGCAGATCCATTAGCCGGTTCCGCCCTAGTCGCTAAAACCGAAAGCCCTTAACCCTGAAGGCAGTCCGGTAGCACTCCAAGTACAAGGGGGGACTCCACCACTTTTTATCCGTCAAGGAAGTACTCATATGGAGACCTATCTCCCTTATACAAGAATCTATAGTTCTATTCGGCTATAAAGGGGAAGTATCCTGTTTCTGCATAGAAAACATTATATGAGTCCTATAACACGCGTTATGATCACTCGAAAAATGAAAGGTTCCAGGACAGGACCCTTTTCGTTGTTCGACAAACTTCGGGAAGTACCCGTCCCGGGTGAAGTAAAATTGAGAACAAAAAGTCACTGCCATCCATGACAGGATTTTTATATATCCGTCTTTGCAATATAGAATGGATTTCTTCTCTACCACCAGCCCGCTCTCTCTTCTAGCTCTATAAAAATCCATAAAGTAATGGTTTCGCCATCGATCTCTATGGCTATTTTAAGTCTTCACTTTCCAGAGCAAAATCAAAGGCGTCTATTGCCATAAATATCCGTGACCGGATACTGAAGAAATAGATACTCCGCTTGATCCGTACCAAAGGTATCACTGAACAGCTCGACAAAGAGATCTTTAATGATACTACCCAGGCTTTAATCCAATCCTCAAGCGAATCTGACCTTACGGAACAACGTTTGACGCATACCTTCTTTTTCGCCGAACTTCTCACTTTTCCTTCCACCAATCACCAAATATTTCAAAAACTATACAAAAGGGCGCCAGTCAGTCTTGAATTCTGATTGGCGCCTCTTTAAGGGTGGTTCGTCGCAGCCCTCCCCTATTATATTTGCCTGTAGCAACCAAGGCTTTCTTCCAAGAATTAGCTCTTAATTATATGTCCGTTTTCATCTTGAATGATTGATACATGTAATGTCTTTAAAGTAATCTAAACCTTCAATCGCTAAATGTTGCTCCGAGCGTTTCCGAATTTGGCTCTTTAGTTCCGGATTATCGATCAGTTTATCCTCCGTTTATATTTACGTGTTAAACTAAAACCAACTATTTGAGAAAAAGAGGCGTTGGCATGAATACTATCCTGATTGTTGATGATGATCCATATATCTGCGAACTTGTCAGCACGGTGCTCAAAAACGAGGGTTTTATCACCTTTGAAGCCTCCGACGGGCGGGACGCTCTGCGCAAAATGCCAGACACAAGCCCTGATCTCTGTGTCATTGACCTTCTGATGCCGAATCTGGACGGCTTTGAATTGTGCCAGAAACTTCGCCAATATTATGAAGACATGCCCATACTCATGCTGACCGCCCTGGATGATATTAGTCAAAAAGTCAAGGGCTATGAACTTGGGACAGACGATTACCTCACCAAGCCCTTTGAACCAGCAGAGCTGATTATAAGAGTGAAGGCGCTGCTCCGGCGCTATAAAGTCCCTTCTTCCGAGGTTTTGAGTGTCGGAAAGCTGACGGTCGATAACAGCAGCCATACAATTTATCTGGGCAGCCGGCGTACCGAGGATATTCCCTTGAAAGAGTTTGAGGTTCTTTATAAACTCGCCCGCTCACAGGGTAAAATAATTCCACGTGATAATTTCATTGAGGACATCTGGGGTAGTGATTTTGAGGGAAACGAGCGGACATTGGACGTTCACATCAATCGTCTGCGCGAGAGATTTCCGGCGGAACAATACGGTTTCAAAATCACCGCCATTCGCGGCATTGGCTATCGCTTAGAGGCGACCCTATGAAAAAACACCAATGGTCTCAAACACTTGGTTGGCTGCTTTGGTGCCTGTTCATCTTAGTCGGAGCCTTCACGGCAGGGTATTTTCTAACGATGCCGATTTACAAAATAATCGGCCGCCCGCCGGAGCCGGTAGCCTATATACTTTACGGACTCCTCTCCCTGGCCGTGTTAGCCTTAGAATGTTTTGTGTTTTTCTTTATAGTCCGACATGCTCAGAAAGGAAAAGACCATGACTGGCTGCATGATAGCTTTTTCAAGGTTGCCTCCGACGCCATGAGTCGAATTGCCCGTGGGGATTTTAGCGTGTTCCTCGACCCCCAAGACTTCAGGGATCACCGTGAACTTGTCGAGAGCATCAATACCATGGCGCAGGCCCTTGGCACGCTGGAAACCTTGCGGCAGGATTTTGTTTCCAATGTTTCTCATGAAATACAATCCCCCCTCACATCCATCGGCGGTTATGCAACACTTTTGGAAAATGACGCCCTTGCACCTGGGCAGCGGAAGCATTACCTGGATATTATCAAAGCCGAAAGCGCCCGCCTGTCAAAGTTAAGTTCAAATTTATTGAAACTTTCCTCCCTGGATTCCTGCGTCGCCCCTCTTTTCAGTCAATTTCGCTTAGACAAACAATTGCAAAGCGCGGTGATCTTACTGGACCCCCAATGGTCGGGAAAAACTATCTCCATAACAGCCGAACTGGACAAAGTGATGATTTCCGCTGACGCGGAACTTCTTTCCCAAGTCTGGATTAATCTCCTGCACAACGCCATCAAATTTACGCCGGAGGGTGGTTGGATTCATATTATCCTTACCACAAAGGGTGGGAAAACGATCTGTGTCATTGCCGACAACGGCCTGGGGATCTCCTCGGAAAATCAGATCCATATCTTTGAGCGCTTCTACAAAGTGGATAAATCCCGTGACCGCTCCCTTGGCGGCAATGGTCTGGGGCTGTCCCTTGTGAAAAAAATTGTGGAGCTGCACGGCGGTATGGTGAGTGTCGAAAGCGAGCAAGGAAAAGGCACAACCTTGATCGTCACCCTTTGAGTTTATATTCGTTTATATTCCGTTTACCCTCCGTTTATTTTGCAGGCTTACCATAAAGCTGTAAAGAAAACGGAGGTATTTTTTATGACAAACACAAGGATGAAGAATAAGGCAATTTTAGCGGTTGAAGCTCACGGCTTGGTAAAGACCTTTGGGGATAACAGGGCTGTTGACGGAGTGAGTCTGAGTATCCCGACAGGCAGTATCTGCGGTGTACTGGGGCCCAACGGCGCGGGAAAAACGACGACAATCAATATGCTTGCCACGTTGTCCAAACCGGATGCGGGGAATATAAAAATATTCGGCTATGATGTGCTGCGCGAAACTCAGATTGTCCGGCAACTGATTGGGCTGACAGGGCAATTCGCCTCCATCGACGAGGATCTGACTGCTTTGGAGAACCTGATGATTTTCGGTAGATTGTATGGATTTTCTCGCCAAGATTCTAAGCGTAAAGCGAATGAACTCTTAGCAGAGTTTGAACTTAGCCATGTGGCCAGCCGCCCCTTGTCCAAGTTTTCCGGCGGTATGCGGCGCAGGCTTGACCTGGCAGTAAGTCTGATTTCCCAGCCGCCGCTAATCTTCCTTGACGAGCCGACAACAGGGCTTGATCCCAGGACCCGGACCCAGATGTGGCAGACAATCCGCAGTCTGGTCAAAGGCGGCTCGACGGTACTGCTGACAACCCAGTATCTTGACGAAGCCGATCAACTGGCCGACAACATTGTTGTCATCGACAAAGGGCGAGTTGTTGCCAACGATACACCCGAGGGATTGAAACGCTCCGTGGGCAGCAGTTCGCTGCGCATGACCGTCAAAGACGCAGATAACGCCGCCAACGCGGCGCAGATCATCGAAGGCATACTCGCTGCGAAGGTTCATCTTGCCGAAGCATCTGAGTTGATCGCGCCCATGGACAACACCGACAAACTGACGGATGTGCTGACGGCGCTGAAAGATGCCGGAATAGCCTTGTCCGGGGTAAATATCCTGCAGCCGACCCTTGATGAGGTGTTCTTCGCTCTGACAGGTGAGGGTTCCCAAGCTAAAAAGGAGGAAAATTAACATGACGAATCCAACCATCCTGCCCGCCGCCCAGCGCAACCTGAAAAATCGCGTCGGAGTTGGCCGCGCAATCAGAAACTCGGGCACTCTCACCTATCGGTCGCTCTTAAAAATGTCCAAAAATCCCGAAATATTTGTGGATTTCGTCGTCTTACCGGTTATGTTCACCTTGCTTTTCACCTTTTTATTCGGGGGAGCGATTGCGGGCAACATCCCGAACTATCTGCCGATTGTTATCCCCGGGGTTTTGTTAATGTCATCGTTTACCAATTGTACCACCGCGGGCAGTAAACTGCGGGAGGATGTGGACAAAGGCACAACCAGCCGTTTTAAATCCATGCCGATCGCGCGGATTGCTCCCTTGGCGGGGAGTTTGACTGCCGACCTTGTCCGCTACGTCATGGGGGGAATTACGGTTTTTACGACGGGATATCTTCTCGGTTATCGACCCGAAGCAGGCATTTCCGCGGTGATTTTCAGCATCCTTTTCGTGATGTTCGTTGCTTGGTGTCTGAGCTGGGTGTTTGCCTTCATTAGTCTGTGCACCAAGACTATTTCAACAGCCTCTGCCATTGGTGTCGTCGTAATGTTCCCATTAGTATTTCTGTCGAACGCTTTTGTTCCGGCCGAAACCATGCCGGACTGGCTGCAATTTTTTGTCCTGCATATCAACCCACTATCCCGCGTCGTAACAGCGGTACGGCAGTTGTTAACTTATGGCACCATAGGTGCGGATTTTTGGTTCGCATTATTCGGCACTTTGGCGTTACTCATCGTATTCATTCCTCTGACACTTATTGCGTATAAACGTAAGGCGTGATCCTCTTTCCGAACTATGACGAATTCAGTATAGTTCGGAAAGAGGGAGTCAGTGCGCCCCTGATTGAGCAGCTCGATAAAGCCCTCCAAGCGGCTGATCAATTCTTGCTCGGCAATCTGCCACTTATTTTCCGCAATAAATTCTCTATAGAGAAAAGACGCCACAAAAGGAGCCTGAGATGATGTTAGCATACGCCAGGCCGGTGCAGGCGTTGAAGGCATACGCGCCAATACTCTGAACGCTGTCGGGCAGAACAATCCGGGTCAGAGGCATTAAAAGGGCCGTTGCCGATATTAATGACCGACATGACCGCAACTAATATCAGGGCCGGAAATTTCAATTTCCAACGCTGCTTCATCATTCTCTCTCCCACCTTTTTCAAAAATAATCTGTTCCAAGAGGCTAACCTGTTCCTGCCCGTTACCTCCAATATCATCCCGGCAGGGTTTTCACAGAGTTGCCTCTATGAATGGACAGCCTAATTTAAAGAAAATGGTAGCATAGAGCGGCTCAGCGCACATCGTACCAAAGTACTGCAAAAATAGGCGTAGTTAGATGTGCAGCCAAAATGATGGTTAAAGAGCAGATGTTTCACAATAGAAATTGTCCAATCTAACCCCCCTGGCTTTTGATAAGGGAAACGAATACGTACCAACCTCACATTTTGGACGTTATGAAGAATAATTAGTTAAGGACAAGAGTATAGTTGATAGTACACTATGTACAATTTGTACTTTCTATATTATATTGGAGGTGGTAGGAGGGATGATTATGGAACCCGTTTTAAATGCATCCGAAGTCAGAGCCAATTTTGGAGGTTTTATCGACAACGTAGTTCGTCAAAAGCCACAAGTAGTCAAAAGAAATCGTGATGTCATTGTGGCTCTTTCAAAAGATACTTTGAAAGAGGCCTTATCCATTTATGAATTAACAATAGAGTTTGAACAAGATGAAGATGGTCGTTATGCCGGTAGCATTGAACAAATTCCCGATATAATTGCGGATGGAGAAACTTTAGAAGAGTTGCGAATGGAATTAGCTTATCATCTCTTTGAATATGCCAAAGATTACTATGCTGATTTTAGCCGTTATTTCAACAGCCCCAATCGCCATTCCCACGCCTACTATATCCTCCGAGTGTTACTGGAAGATAACTTAGAATCAGTATCCGATATGCTTCATGCCTAGTTGGAGTGATTTGGAAATTTACCTAAAGCGAAATGGCTGGGAGTTAGTTAGGCAAAACGGCAGAGATAAAATTTACGAAAAAACTATGTCTGATGGGATAATCCGCAGGACAGCGGTGTCAAAATCTAGTAGTGAAATCGGTAAAGGTTTATTTAGTCGGATTCTAAAACAGCAACTTGGAATCAATAAAAAGGATTTTAATTCTTAAAAAACACAAAATGTTTCTTAGGGAGTAGGTTATGAAAAAGCCTAAGGGGATACGCGCCTGGTTGCGTATCCCCTTTTTTGACCGTTATTCACTTTTGGCAGTGGTTCATTGAACCCGCCGCTCGATTCGCCTGTTATAAAAGCTTCAATTCCCGAACCAACTTGAGGCATTGGCTGCGGTTTTTTAACCCCAATTTGCCATGCGTAAAAACACTGCAAGGCAACTAAAAAGCACCTGCGAATTGCGCGGGTGCTTTGTCTTATATCTATCGATCTGCAGTTTTTTTCTCTAAAGCCTTAATTCTGCTCTCATAGTCGTTAAAACTATTATCAGCAGCAATAACGAATGACTTAATTATTTGTAAATCGGATTTTACTTTCTTCATATCAGATTCTAATGATTTCTGTCCTTCTTCGACTTTGCCTAACCTATTCTCAATAATCCGCTGTCCCTCAGTCAAGGTTTTGAACATATCCCGAACTTCTTCAAGTATTACACCCATCTGATTTTCATTCATAAGTTCACCGCCTTATAGATGTTCTAGCCTTTTTATTATACCATAAGTGCGTTTTGCAAAGGGTAAGATATTTCGGGGTCATT
>JARLHV010000077.1 GCA_031292055.1 Desulfosporosinus sp. | reverse complement strand
CCTTGTTATAAAATCCAACAAAATCATTTGCTGGATTTCTTTTTTGAAATTACCCAGTTTAGTCACTAGATTCACATACTCATTGTCGGATCGGTCTTTATCTGTGAATAATCTTCGTGCGTGAACGATAAATTCTTTAGCAAAGTTATATTCAAACATAGAAAAAGCTGATGGTCCGTTTGGCGTTTTCACCAACCACGCAGGACATACCTGTACACCCAGTAGCTTGCCGATGTTGTATACAGCTACTTCTGACTCAGCATCTGTACTATAGGGATGTAATCTGTCCTTTAAAATTCCGTATTTTCCTTCACTTACTGCGTACCTTTTTATATTCATACCTTCAGGGGAAGATACCGAATCGCCCTGTACGTTTAATTTCCTGATGAATATGCTATCAAAAACATTTTTTAGAACATCTGTCATTTTCTCTTCACTATTAAAAGCGACCCAAAACAAATCTTTAGCATTTAATAGGCGCGTGATATCAGCTAACTTAAACTCATCGTACTTAACGAGTCCTGCCTTATGAAGAATCTTCTCAATGTCTCGTCTACTACTGCTTACTATACGATCCTGGATAAATTGCTTATATTCTGAAGGCGTCCAGATTAATTTGCCTTGAGTATAAATTTTCACGACGGAATTCAAATCTTGCGCAACAAATTCAACGCTATTGTCTGTATTTATTATGCCTACTGTGGCATTTTCCCATTTTAGAAGTTTCATCTTGCACACCCCCATTACCTATTCATTATATCACAGAGAACAAAAAAATAATTAACATAGTCTGGATGTATTTACCAATTTTATCTCTAGTTTCACTTCGTGAATGTAATCAGGTAAATAACCACGTTTCCAATGGTTATTCCAATAGGGCGTATGCCCTGGATTATTAAGACATGTCGGGCTCTCTGGAAGAAAATCCTTCGGATTTTCCTGATACCTCTTGTAATCTTCGCAGGGAATTGTTATTCTCATCTTGTACTGGACTTCCAGTCACCTTGTGAAATGGTATTGGAAGAAGGGCGGCCAAACTCTTTGCTCCCATGCCTACGAAGATGAAGAAGCCATCTCCTTGTAATCTTTTACAAGAGATGACTTTCTGTTTTTATTGTCATTTTTCTCGACACATATGCTCTGACCATATCCAATATTTTTATGTTCGGTTTTCATGCAAACTCTGCAAGGTTGCAAATATATTTGGAGATGAAGGTATAACATGGACAGTACAGGAATCCCTAAGTCCTCACAATCAACGATGCAGCCACGACCCGAAAAAAGACCGTTAGCAGTCCACCATTACAGCCGGAAGAAAAGGTTGCTGCCACGGCTTATAGCATGGACTTTCACCATATTTCTTTTGCTCTTTATGGGGTTTCTTTATTGCCCGCTTCAACCTTTTGAGACGATGCGTAATTTGTGGGTGGAAAGTGCGATGACGTCATTGAACCATCAGTATTTGGCAAAATGGTTTTTTAGCGATGCAAAGATTCAGAAAATACTGGACAGTGATCAGGCTAAAGATTTGGGAAACTCTGATCCGTCCTTGATTAATACGCACAGTAAGAATAATAGCACCGAACTAATCGACATCAGTCAAGGTGGGTTTAATGGATACTTACTTAAGGTCAATAATCCTGGACGTGTCAGAGTGGCAGTTACGCGTTATCTCGGGAAAATCGGAGAAAGGGCTGAAGACATAGCCTCGGTTACTGGGGCTGTAGCAGTCATTAATGGTGGAGCGTTTAGTGACCCGCAGGGCAACGGAAGCGGAGGGCACCCTCAAGGCATCCTCATCTCACGCGGTAAACTTCTATACAGGGACTCAGGAGTTTCAAGTTATGATATCATTGGCATGAACTCAAAAAACGTTCTTGTCCTTGGTCATTATTCATTAACTAACATCAAGCGGATGGGCATACGTGATGCAGTCACATTCGGCCCTTTACTTGTGGTTAATGGTAAACCAGCCATCACCCATGGAGATGGAGCATGGGGAATTGCCCCTAGAACTGCGATAGGGCAAACGAAAGACGGTACTATCTTGATGCTGGTCATCGACGGACGTCAGATCGGGTCCTTGGGCGCTACCCTAAAAGATGTTCAAGATATCATGCTTAAATATGGTGCCTACAACGTTGCCAATCTTGACGGTGGCGCTTCAACCGTCCTTTATTATAAGGATCAGATTGTTAATCACCCATCCAGTCCATACGGCGAACGTCATGCCCCATCCTTTTTTATTGTAAAATAGAATGGGAGCAGACCAGCAATTTAGCCTCTGTATGAATTTTACAGCCTCTTGTTGTTAATTTCTATGCGCATCCCCAACAGTCAGTGCAACACTCGTTGAGCCACCGGCACAATTGTTAACTAGGGAAGGCGGCTTAGGCTCTATCTATAAATCTTTCAAATCCTTCAGCATACCTAGCTGGTAAAAATTCAATAACCTCGTACTCTGCTAATTCTTCTCTATAAAACGGATCTTCTTGAATAATCTTTTCGACTTCCATCTTATCCTTTGCACGGCAAATAATTACTCCACCAGTCCGTGGGTTCTTCCTTCCCGAACATATAAAATTACCCGAGGCATAATACTTTACAATATCAACATTAAAAATTAAAGAGGCACACCAATGAAAGGTGTGCCTCTTTCTCGCCCTAAGGAAAGTTATAGCCATTGGTTTATAGCCGGAGTTTAAACATTAGGTTTTAAATCATATAGTGCTGTCGAATTTGTTCCACCGCCAAATCCACTGAATCCTTGATTCCCTGTTTGTTTTTTTGCAGTTGTAGTAGCCTTCCATTCGCTATCTGGAACAAGCTTCCCATTTGCTTTAATCCAGCTCATAATAGCACTATTTGAATTATTTCCCCCAGCTCCTGCCATCCCCATGCCTCTACCCGTGCCTCCACTAGCCATAGCATATCTTATATCTCCATCAGCAACTAGCTGTTTAAACTGGTCTACAGTAAGAATTGGGTCTGATCCGCTAAACCCTCCCAGAGTCAATACAGGTTCACCAGTTTTAAGGATTAAATCTGAGCCATAAGTCATGGCTGAAGGAACTTCAACAAGATATTTTTCATTCGTTCTGTTAGCTTCTAAAAATTGTATGAGCATTGAGTTGTCACTAACCATTGGATTTCCTTGCTGTTTGCTTGAGAAAAGTTCCAATCCAGCAGAAGGACTACTGCCATTCATTTGATGAAACAGAGGGGTAAATGACCAAACCATAGGAGCTGTTAAGAGCCCTGTAAAAGCAATACTAATTAGAATCTTATTTAATTTAGAATTTTTGGTATTAACTTGTATATCTTGATTAGTTTTAGGAATTTCTTGATCCGAAACATTCTTTCTGCTTCTAATGGTATTCACTAAAGCTAGAATTATTGAAAATACAATGCTTAAAAGCCCTGTAATTAACAATACAATTTTATAGCCACTTGATGTGCTATAGTTATAGGACAGAATAAGCATCTCAACAAGCCCATTTATAATAAAGGCCGTTGGTAAAATCCAGGTCTTCCACCCACCTTCTTTGAAAAGCTTCCACATAGTTGTTAATCCAATTCCAACCAAAGCGGCAATTGATGGTGCCATGGTGGTTAAATAGTATGTGTGAGTTATATTTTTCGAAAAACTAAAATAGATAAACTCAGGTAATAGCCACATGGACCATAATAATAGGGATAACTTTTTTTTGTTATCAAATGGAAATTTAAATTTTTCCTCTATTGCAGCGACAACGAATCCAATTAAAGCAAGGGGTAAGAGCCAACCTATTTGATCGGACATGTTGTTTTTGGAAAACAATCTCAGAATACTAGAATTTGAAGTCGTTCCCATACCACCACCATACCGTCCTGCTTGTGCTGCAGTGACACCAAACTTTTCTAATTGGGCGGCAGTAGGAATTTGACCTGAGCCTGGGCCACCTTGATCTTGACCAGCCTGAGTCCTAGTTTTGCTTGATCCATCTTTAGATGATCCTTGCTGCCTTTGACCTCTACCAGTATTTTTTCCACCTAGGCCAATTCTCTCTAATCCATTGTGACCTATAATAAGTTCCATAACTGTATTATTGGTACTACTGCCTATAAAAGGTCTATCACCTACAGGGACCAAATCTGTAATGACAGCCCAAGATAGTGATACAGCTAAAAGAACAACTGTGCCTAAAACAAGATGGTTAATCTTCTTTTTAAAAGGTAGGGCGGAAGAAAGAAGGTAGGT
The DNA here is from genome assembly GCA_031292055.1 of Desulfosporosinus sp. Taxonomy (GTDB): domain Bacteria; phylum Bacillota; class Desulfitobacteriia; order Desulfitobacteriales; family Desulfitobacteriaceae; genus Desulfosporosinus. The sequence continues at coordinate 1,345 of JARLHV010000077.1, read as the reverse complement.
TATATATAGAGCGGGAGCCACCATATATGCTTCTACCATTTTAATATTAAAACCTATACCCACAAGGACTAAACTCAATATAAGATATTTTAATTTCCCTTTTTCGGCCGCTATGAAAAGAGCCCAACATGCAAGTAATAGCGATAAAACAAGTAAATTGTCGATTGTATTATTTCTGCTTGATGCTACAAATATAGGCGTTATCGCAAGACATAATGCTGCAATTAGTCCTGAAAAGCTTCCGAAAGACCTTTTAACAAGATAATAGATAATACAAACTGAAATTACTCCTGCAAGAGCTTGTGGAAGAATTATACTCCATCCACTAAAACCAAATAGTTTTGCGGATATAGTTTGCATCCATAAACCAAAAGGTGGTTTATCAACCGTTACAAATCCAGCTGGGTCAAAAGATGCAAAGAAGAAATTTTTAAAGTTCATCATCATGCTTTTTACACCGGCAGCATAAAAAGTATTCGCATACCCTTCTATACCTATATTTGCAAAATTTAAGATTGCAGATAGCATTAAAATTAGTGAAAGTAAAAGGGTTTCCCATTTGAATTTTAGTTTTTTCTTCAATTTGACGATCTCCTCAGATAAATAGCCATAGATTATTGGCAAGAAAATTCATTTCTTGTGCTAAATAATGACTATTATTTTCGCTATTTATACGTTCCGTATACCGCCGTCCTTTTCGGCCGATTCTTACCAAGTTTCTTTTTAAGCACTTGCTGCAAATATCTTAGCAGTTGGGGTTGCAGCTCTTCTCTCTGTAACCCTATTTCAATGATCGCCTTCTTCAAAAACGTCTATCAACTACTTTAAGGCAGGCGGCTCAGAAACCATAATATCGTCTCCGAGTAGAACTGCAAATTTTATTTCTGCCCGTGACAATGAGTATGCTCTCGATACCGGACTGAACCGCTTCTTCTATAATATATTGGATGGCTGCTTTGTCGACATCGGTAGCATTTCCTTCGGTTGGGCTTTTGTCTCCGGCAAAAATCTGGTGCCTAAACCGGCTGCTAGGATGACTGCTTTTCTGATTTTCATATTATACAACTCCATTCAATTCTGAGATTGATGAAAAGATCCATAGACGACTACCTATATAATTAATAACCAGACTAGCTCCCGTAACAACCAATTTACAAACGATTAAGGGGCATGCCAAGTAATTGTAAATCCCAACCAACAAGCCGTAGGTTATCATCATTGTCAAAAGATTTAGCAACAAGAATTTAGGTAATTGTCCCGAGGTATGGCCGCCGCCTTGCTTGAAGGTCCATTTTTTGTTCAAGAGAAAACTGTTTAATCCACCGCAAGTGTAAGAAAGACTATG
>JARLHV010000076.1 GCA_031292055.1 Desulfosporosinus sp. | reverse complement strand
GGAGACCCTCATGCCGTGCTGGAAGGTATGATCATTGCTGGTTATGCCATGGATGCCAATTACGGCTTTATCTATTGTCGGGCTGAATATCCACTGGCTATTGAGAGACTGATCATTGCAATTGATCAGGCCAGAGAGAAAAATTACCTCGGTAAGAATATCCTTGGTTCAGGTTTCGACTTTGACATAGTCATTAAGACTGGAGCAGGAGCCTTTGTTTGTGGCGAAGAGACCGCTTTAATCGCCTCTCTGGAAGGAGAGCGTGGTATGCCAAGGCTAAAACCACCGTTCCCGGCTCAATCCGGCTACTTTGGCAAACCAACTAATATTAACAACGTAGAAACCTTCGCCAATGTTCCCTGGATATTTATTAATGGCGGAGCGGCCTTTGCAGCTTATGGCACCAAGACCAGTAAAGGTACCAAGGTTTTTGCACTGGCCGGCAAAATTAAAAACGGTGGACTGGTTGAAGTGCCAATGGGTATGACTTTAAGAGAAGTTATCTTTGGCATCGGCGGCGGAATTAAACTGGATAATGAATTTAAAGCGGTTCAAATGGGCGGACCTTCTGGGGGATGTATACCACGTGCCCTCCTTGACACTCCGGTGGATTATGAATCGATTAATCAAACCGGTGCCATTATGGGCTCAGGTGGCATGGTGGTCATGGATGAAGAGACCTGTATGGTAGATATGGCCAGATTCTTCCTGGACTTCACCTGCAAAGAATCCTGTGGTAAATGCACCTACTGTAGAATTGGCACCAAGAGAATGCTTGAGATACTGGACAGAATTGTTGTAGGTAAGGGAAATATTGAAGATCTCGATACTCTTCAAATTCTATGTACCAGCATTCGGGACGGATCCCTCTGTGGACTCGGAGCAACGGCACCTAATCCTGTTCTGACCACTATTCGCTATTTTAAAGATGAATATCTTGCCCATATTGTCGACAAAAAGTGTCCTGCCAAGCAGTGTAAACCCTTATTAACTTACACGATTATGGCGGATACCTGTATTGGTTGTACGTTATGTTCGCAAAAATGTCCTGCTTCAGCTATTACGGGTGAATTGAAAAAGGTTCATGAAATCGATCAGGAAAAATGCATTAAATGTGGTAACTGTGTGACGGTATGTAAAGCTAAGGCTATCGCTGTAGAATAGAAGGGATGTGACATTGGTGGATATGATAAGAGTTAATATAAATTCTCGAGAATTGACAGCTCCAGCAGGAGAGACTATTTTAACGATAGCACTTGCTAATGGAATAGAAATCCCCAACCTCTGTTATGATAATCGGATGAAGATATACGGCGCTTGTGGTGTCTGTGTTGTTGAAGTGGACGGTATGCCAAAATTAGTAAGAGCGTGTTCTACGCTCGCTGTTGATGGCATGATCGTAAAAACTGAAACCGATAGAACGATAGCCGCTCGAAAAGTAGCCTTTGAATTATTAGCCTCTGACCACAGAGGAGATTGTCGCCCTCCCTGCGTCGTTGCCTGTCCGGCCCATACCGATTGTCAAGGGTATGTTGGCTTAATTGCCAATGGTCAGTATGAGGAGGCCATCAAGGTCACAAAGGACATTCTTGCCCTCCCTGCCAGTATTGGCAGAATCTGCCCTCATCCTTGCGAAACTGAGTGTCGACGTAAAAATGTTGAAAGTCCTGTCGCCATCGCCGATCTGAAAAGGTTCCTCGGTGACATTGATATCAGCAATGGAACTTATGTTCCTATGCTTAAACCACAAAGCGGCAAAAAGGTTGCGATTATTGGAGCAGGTCCAGCCGGCATTTCTTGCGCTTATTTCCTGGCTCGGTTTGGCCACCAGGTCGTTATTTATGAAAATCAGCCTTATCCTGGAGGAATGCTCCGCTATGGTATTCCAGAATACCGTCTGCCTAAAGAAATTCTGGATGCCGAAATCAACACTCTCCGAAAAATGGGCGTTGAAATCAAATGTAATGTCAAACTTGGGGAAGATATTAGCCTGCTCTACCTCAAGAAAATTTATGATGCGGTCTTCGTAGCCATTGGAGCTTGGGAAAGTACCAGCATGGGCTGTGCGGGCGAAGACATGGAAGGTGTTCTCGGCGGCATTGAGTTTTTAGGTAAAGTCACCAATTCTGAGCCTTTGTATATGGGCAATAAGGTTATCGTCGTGGGTGGTGGAAACACTGCCATGGACGTAGCGCGAACAGCTGTACGCATGGGAGCAGAGCACGTTCAAGTGATCTATCGCAGAACCAGAGATGAAATGCCCGCGGAAAAGATTGAAATCGATGAGGCAGAAGAAGAAGGGGTTGAATTTACGTTCCTTGTTGCCCCTGTTGAAATTATCGGCGATGGCACCAGAGCCAAAGCTGTCCGCTGTCAGAAAATGAGTCTGGGAGAACCCGATGCCTCCGGTAGAAGAAGTCCTAAGCCTATTCCCGGCGAAGAAGTCACCCTTGAAGCAGATCTGATTATCTCGGCCATTGGTCAGCAAGTGAATGCTCGGAGCATTAAAGAACTTGAAGTTTCCAAACGGGGCAACATTAACGTTGATCCCAATACCTTTGCTACAAATATGGACGGTGTCTTTGCTGGAGGCGAAGCAGCAACCGGTCCCAAGATCGCTATTATAGCGATAGCTCAAGGGAATAATGCTGCCAAGGTAATTGATAGCTATTTATATGGTCAAATAATTCCAGTTTCGGAAGCTTCGATCATTACCCAAACTGATTTAACGGAAGCGGACTTTGTGCACATCGAAAAACAAGACAGACAACACGCTTTTGTCGTAGATGAGCAAAAACGCAAGCTTAGCTTTAGCGCAATTTCAGATACCTTTACTGAAGAGGCTGCTCTGAAGGAAGCTTCAAAATGTCTCGAGTGCGGCTGTCATGATTATTTTGAATGCAAACTGATTAAATATATCGGCACCTACAATATCAATACAACGGCCATCGTTGGCGAAATGCATAAAAGAGAAGAAGCGCAAACTCATCCTTTTATTCTCAGAAATCCGGATAAGTGCATATTATGTGGTCAGTGCGTCAGAGCCTGTGAAGAAAGACTTGGTATTCTTGCGATAGGATTGGAAAAAAGAGGCTTTGATACCCAGGTAATTCCAGAGTTTAATCTCCCTCTGCAGGAAAGTGCCTGTATATCCTGCGGCCAGTGCATTGATGTCTGCCCAACAGGAGCATTAATGGAAAGGGCCGCTGTACCCAAGCAAGTCCCTGTGGAATTTGATAATGTCAATTCTGTCTGTAACTATTGTGGAGTTGGCTGTAACATTATTCTCCAATCCAAAGGGAGTCTTGTGTTTAAATCCCTCCCTGACAGAAGCCAAGACGAAGGTTTATTATGTGTTAACGGCCGATTCGGCATTGGCTTTGTTAATGATCCAAGTCGACTTAAAACCTCTCTGGTGCGCAGAAAAGGCAGTACCCTTGAGGTGTCTCTTGAGGAAGCCTTAACGTTGACTTCGAAAAATCTCCAATTAGTTCAAGGTCAATTTGGCAATGACAGTGTAGCCATTTTCGCATCCCCCAGATTTACCAATGAAGAAGCATTTATTCTGAAAAAAGTGGCTGACAAATTGGGAACAACCTTCATCGGCTCAATGGCTGAAAAGGATATTTCCGGAACGGAAAGCGTTTTGGGCTGTAATGCTTCTGCCAACAGCTATGAAGAACTTTACAGTACTGATCTGATCATTTCTGTCGGGAATATTGCTGAAAACAACCCGGTTATGGGAGTGAAGATTAAGACTGCTGCTCTGAAAAAAGCTAAACTGGTTTCCATTAGTAATGGTAAGACCAGAATGGATGAATGTGCTGATTTCTCCCTAAAACTTGATAATAGTTTAGACTTCATCAAGTCCTTAATCAAAGCGCTCTTGGACGGTGGGTATGTCAACCAAGCCCAAATTGAAAATAGCGCCGTAAATCTAGCCAATCTCAGTGATTATGTTAAGGATGCCCAAGCTTCTGAGGATGCCACTAAGCTTGCCAAAATGTATGGAGAAGCTAAAAAAGCAATCATCGTTATCGATGACAATATTGTCACAGCCGATGCGATTAAATTGCTGGCTGATATGGCAGTTATTACTGGCAAAATGGGTAAACCTCATAGCGGAATTATTTTGATGCGCTCCAATTGTAATTCGCAAGGATTTATCGATATGGGTGTCAAAGTTCCCGGCAAGCAGATTATTGAACAAATCAACGCTGGAAAAATTAAAGCTGCCCTGATTATTGGTGAAGATCTCGTTGGGACTGATCCAACGCTCGCTGAAGCCTTGCAGAAGCTTAATTTTGTGGTAACACTTGATATCTTTGAGACGGCTACGACAGCTTTGTCTAACGTAGTGATTCCGATCGGTAGTTTTGCTGAAGCTACGGGTACTTTTACAAGATCCGACCGAAAAATTCAAGCAGTTAATCCCGCCATTAGCCTTGCTAAGCAAAACACCGTATTTGCTACCTTAGCAAAATTAGGTCAATATCTCGGCATTAAGATTGAAAGTGTAAAGCAAGCAACTGAGATGTTATCCTCTGAAGTGCCAGAATACAGTGGTTTATACCTTAGCCAAAGTCCGGATGTCGCTATTTATACTCCAAATAGCAGAACAAATCCTTCTGGTTATCAGGTACTCTATACTGACGGCTATCATAAAGAAGACAAGAAAGCTGTTTTAGAGATACCTAAAGGAGATAAAATGTTCACAGATAAACAAGTTTATGATACTATTCAAAAGAAATTCAATGTTTATCTCAAAGAAAATAGGTTAAAATAGAGTAATCTAATTTTTAACTAATTAAAGATTTCCCTATCTTGAGTCACTATAGCAGTGTATTATTTATTAATACACTGCTATTCTCTGATCCTCAAAAAAAAAAAGACTTGGTCTTGAGGAAAGGTTGTTGATAGTATTATGTAAGCAGGCTAGTAATTATTTATGAGGGGAGAGGAAACTATGGCACGAGATAACGATCGACATACTTGGCGCGAAGGATATACAACCGGAAGTTGTGCCGCTGGTGCTGCTAAAGTGGCCTGCCTACTGCTCCACGGAGACAAGCTACCTGAACGGGTAGATATTCCTCTTCCTAATTCCGCACGTTTAACCCTGCCTATCCAAGGAGGAGAAGCGGGATATCCACTAGCAAAGGCGACCATTCTCAAAGACGGTGGAGATGATGCGGATATCACGCATGGGCTTGAAATCCAAGCCCTGGCACGCTTCATTTCACCTCAAGGGGACATCCATATTCTTGGCGGACAGGGGGTTGGTACTGTCACAAAAAAAGGATTAGCGATAGAGGTCGGCAAAAGCGCTATTAATCCGGTGCCGAGGCAAATGATCCTGGAAGCAGTACGGGAGGTCTTCCCCCAAGAAGAACTCGAAATTACCATTGAAGTCCCGGTGGGAGAAGCTGCTGCTTTGCGTACCCTTAACCCCAGGCTAGGGATTGTCGGAGGAATTTCAATCCTAGGAACGAGTGGAATTGTCCGCCCGATGTCTGAGGAAGCATTTAAAACCTCTATCTTACCAGAATTAGATCAGGCCGTGGCTTATGGGCATAAAGCTATAGTGCTCACTCCCGGACACTATGGCTACAGAGTCGCGACAGAGCGGTTTAAAATCCCGTCTGAAGCCGTAATCCAGATGAGTAACTTTGTCGGCTTTCTTTTGGAAGAAGCGGCTTACCGAGGAATTGAACAGGTTATTTTGCTGGGGCATATCGGAAAGCTGATTAAGATATCGGGAGGTATCTTCCATACCCATAATCGTGTTGCCGATGCCCGCATGGAAATTTTAGTGGCGCACGCCGCACTGACTGGAATCAAGTTAGATAGTTTAACCCGTCTGGCAGAGCTACCAACAACTGAGGGTGCCGCCATGGAGCTCTTACTTCTGGGAGAACAAAGGTTGTTGCATCATTTGGCGCAGTTGGCCAGTGAACGGGCCCAGGCGTTCACCTATGGGCGCTTAGTCATTGGGACGGTCATGACATTATTAAACGGCCAACCAGTTGGCTGGGATCCCACAGCCCATAAAATCATGGCCGAACAAGGTTGGGTGTGGCAGATTGAGCCCTAGCCTGAGTGTCGAGCAATTTTTTATAAAAACTCCTTTTGAAAAGAAGGAATTGAATAAATAAAGGTCGAATATTTCATTATAAGCTGGATGATATTATTTTCAAATAACTATGAATATTCTTAAGGTTCCTCTGAAATCGAGGATCTAAAAGGGGAAGTCGGTGAAAATCCGGCGCGGTCCCGCCACTGTAAACAAGGAGTTCTCTTCAAAAATTCCGCGACCGAGTCCTGGGAAGATGAAGCGAATGATGATTTGAAGCCAGGAAACCTGCCTTAAGAAACATCACTTACCTACGGGCGATAGGATATGTGTGTGTTTATTAGGGTAAACCATACGAGCCGCTCAGGCTCGTTTTTAGTTTGCATCTATTAAAATGCCTCCTTAAACTTCAAAGAGCGGCACTCTCACCACGAACGTCCAGTTCGAATCATGGACAAGTCATTCATCAAACTATGGAAGAGGGGTAACGTATGTTACAGGTGATCGGAATCGGTCCTGGAAGGCCGGAGTGGTTACCGCCGGCAATCACTGAACTTGTAAAGCACTGCGACGTTTTGATCGGAGGTTCTAGAGCCCTTAAGCTCTTTCCTGATTTCTTGGGATTTCAATATTGTTTATCCGGCGACCTTACCCCTAGTCTTGCCGTTATTAAAGGTGCCTTATCAGAAAAAAAAGTTGTCGGAGTTCTCGTCTCAGGCGACCCAGGATTTTACAGTTTTTTGCCCATGCTGCGGAGGAACTTTCCTGAGGAAAGAATAGATGTCTACCCAGGAATCAGTTCACTACAATTCGCCTTTGCAAGAGCTGGACTTGCTTGGCAAGATGCAACGTTTGTTAGCGTACATGGGCGAAAATTGTCCGTATTGCCCGGGATAATTAGGCGCCCAACAGCTGTTTTAACCGGGGGAGAGAATACCCCTCAGAAAATAGCTCAATTCTATTGGGAACGAGGCGCTAACCCTCTTATTTCGGTTGGAAATGCCCTTGGCTATCCAGAGGAAGTCTGGGAAACGATGGATGCTGAACATTTGGCTCAAGAAACAAAGCTGCTGAAAAATGCCATTGTCCTCTTATATCCCACTGTAGACCCGAAAACTAAGCAGAATACCGGCTGCAGGATTGGAATTTCCGATCAAGAGTTCCTACGAGGTAAGGTTCCCATGACAAAAGCTGAAATTCGAGTCCAAGTGCTCGCCAAAGCCAGAATTTCATTATCTGACCACGTTGTGGACATTGGCGCTGGCACGGGGAGCATTAGTATTGAAGCTGCGACCCTTACTCCTGAAGGGGTTGTTTACGCGATTGAACATAATCCGGAAGCTCAAGAACTCATTCTTACCAATCAACGAAAGTTTGGCATCTCCAATCTTCGTCTGATTTCTGGAGTAGCACCGGATGTTTTTGGGGAGCTTCCCCCCGTCGATGTTTGTATCATTGGCGGAAGCAATGGGCGCTTGTCCGAAATCCTGAAACAAGTACCCCTTGTTGAGGGCGGAAGAATTGTGATTACGGCGGTGACGATCGAAACCGTGTCTCTTGGACTGAAATTGCTTAGTGAACTTAACTATCAGGAAATCGATACTGTTTCTATTCAAGCGGTCCGCTGGAAGGCAGTTCAGACTCTCCACATGGCAGAAGCAATGAATCCAATCTTTATACTATCAGCACGAAAAGGAGGACAGGTATGAATACGACATGGGGAAAATTGTATGGGGTCGGGGTCGGCCCCGGTGATCCTCGGCTTTTGACATTACTAGCCATTGATGTTTTACAAACGGTCGATGTGGTAGCCATCCCAAAATCCAAGCTGGAGCGGGAAAGCGTGGCCTGGGATATCGCCAAAGTTCACTGTCCTAAGGAAGTTCGCCTCATTGAACTCGAACTTCCCATGACTTCGGACCAACAGATTTTAGCAAAAGCTTGGCAAGATGGTGCTCAAACACTCCTTGGCGAACTGAAACAGGGCAAATCAGTTGCTTTTATCACGCTGGGGGATCCTTCGCTCTATAGTACTTACAGTTACCTGCTTAACATTCTCCAAGAGGAACTCCCCCCGGAGTGCATAGCAACCGTTCCTGGGATCACGGCTATGGCAGCAGCGGCAGCTAAGATTAACTTGCCTCTGGCAACAGGGGATGAGCCGTTGCTTATTTTGCCGAGTACCGATGATGTGGGAGACTATCTCAATTTCCCAAACTTGGTCTTAATGAAAGTGTCAAGGAGACTTCCTGAAATGTTGACTCTTCTTGAAGAACGGGGAAGAAAAGCTGTTTTGTTAACGCGACTTGGACAACCCGGAGAGGCCATCCGCTGGGAGCCTAAAGCATTAGACTTTGGCTCGGAAAAAGTTGATTATCTCAGCCTACTCCTAGTTAAAAAAGATTTGTTAGGGAGGAAAAACAGTGAGTCTGATAGAAGAAACTAGCGGAAAAGTTATTTTTGTGGGAGCTGGTCCAGGTGATCCGGAGCTCATAACGGTCAAAGGATCCCGCGCGCTGGAGCGAGCGGACCGCGTGATTTACGCTGGATCTCTTGTCAACCCGGAGTTGCTCGGAATTTGCCGCCCAGGCACACCAATCCATGACAGCGCTCATCTCACGCTTGAAGAAGTGGTCAATTTAATGTATGAGGGAACAGGGCGCGGAGAAACTATCGTGCGTCTTCATACCGGAGATCCTAGTGTGTACGGAGCAATTAAAGAACAATTCGACCACTTAGACAAACACAATATTCCTTATACCGTCATTCCAGGGGTTAGTTCGGTGTTTGCAGCAGCGGCGGCGGTCCGACGGGAATTCACTTTACCAGAAATTAGTCAAACCTTGATTCTTACTCGCTTAGCCGGACGAACCCCTGTACCTGAAAGTGAAGCGCTTGCCAAATTAGCGCGACATCAGGCCAGTATGGCGATTTTTCTAAGTGTTCAGGATATGGGATCTGTGGTTAAAGCGTTGTTGGAAGGCTACCCCGCCTCAACTCCCATTGCCGTCATTTCTAAAGCGAGTTGGCCGGATGAAGAGATTGTTCTGGGCACCTTGGAAACGATTGAAGCCCAGGTTAAAACGGCAGGAATCCGAAAACAAGCTCAAATTCTCGTCGGAGATTTCTTAGATCCGTCCAACGGCTACGCACGCTCAAAGCTCTATGATCCGACCTTTACTCATGAATACCGCCAAGGCACAGCAACGTGAAAATAGCACTTGTGGCGCTGACTGATCGTGGCTTGTCTACGGCCCAGCGTATTAGCACAGGGCTTCCGAGTACGGTCGTTCGAGAGCTTTTTGTCCATGACAAAGTCCTAAACCCCAACCAAGCGCAAGTTTTTCGGCGTTTGGGCGATATCATTCCTAACCTATGGCAAGAGTATTCTGTTCTCGTTTTTATCATGGCTACAGGGATTGTGGTCCGCCAAATCGCTGCCCTGATCAAAAGCAAAGACCGTGACCCGGCAGTACTTGTTTTAGATGAGAATGGTAAGTTCATTATTCCTTTGCTTTCCGGACATTTAGGCGGCGCCAACGCTTGGGCCAATCATCTCGCAACTCAGATCGGAGCTATCGCGGTTATTACGACCGCCACAGATGGCCGAGGCTTAGTTGCCCCTGATGAATACGCCCGACGATATCGTTGGCAAGTTGAACCTCTACACCATTTACCAGCTGTCAATCGCTTACTTTTAGAGCAAGGGTTTCTCAACGTCTGGACTAGTTATCCCTTAAAACCCGAATACGCTTGGCTAAACGATGAACATTATCATTTCTTGGCAGACGCTGAGCAAGAAAAAGCACATGTTATTTTAAATGCTTTTCCTCGCCCCAATCTTAAAGAAGATTGCGTATATTTAGTTCCTCCAGTCCTAAGAGTTGGAGTTGGATGCCGAAGGAACATTTCCACTGTAGCTGTCTTAGCAGGAATTACTTCGGCAGTCGCACAGATCGGAGCCTCCCTTAAGGCAGTAGCGGGAATTTATAGTATTGATCTTAAATCCGACGAACTTGGTTTGATAGAAGCAGCAAAACGCTTGCGGGTTCCGTTTCAAACCTTTCACGCAGAGGAACTCCAATTGGTCATTGAACAAGAACAGTTAAGTCGATCGAAGTTTGTATCAGAAAAGATAGGAGTGGACGGGGTATGCGAAGCAGCGAGCTTACTGGGAACGCAACGGGGACGGCTAGTTCTCCCCAAGACCAAATATCAGGGAGTGACCGTAGCAATCAGCGTGGAAAACTTTTTGCCGTGGGTATCGGACCCGGAGATCCTGACCATATGACCAAACGGGTTCAGACGGTTTGGGATGAAGTAGACTTTGTTGTTGGGTATAAAACTTACATTGATCTCATTCGTCCTTATTTAACCAAGCAACAGATTGTATCAAACGGGATGCGTCAAGAAGTTGACCGTTGTCGAGAGGGGATTCGCTTAGCAGCTGAGGGACACAGAGTGGCGGTCGTGAGTAGTGGAGATGCCGGGGTTTACGGTATGGCAGGCATCCTAATTGAGTGTCTGGAGCAAGAGAAACTTCTAGACATTCCCCTAGAGATCATTCCGGGAATTACAGCAGCTACTGCAGCAGCATCCATGCTAGGGGCTCCTCTAATGCATGATTTTGCCGTGATTAGCTTAAGTGATCTGATGACCCCTTGGGAAGTCATTGAAAAACGCGTGCGTTTAGCGGCTGAAGGGGATTTCATATTTGCGATTTATAACCCCAAAAGTAAAGGACGCACACAACACATTGAAACTGTACGCGAGATTATTCTGCGTTATCGTCGACCCGAAACTCCGGTCGGCCTTGTCCGGGAGGCCTTACGGGGTACGGAGTCCAGCGTGCAAATGACCACACTGGCTGATTTCACAAATCACCCCATTGACATGCTGACGACCGTAATTATCGGGAACTCTCAAACCCGTATGATCGGCCCTTATATGGTTACCCCACGAGGGTATATGCTGTGAGGCTTTTGGTCTTAGCTGGAACAGAGGATGGGCGTGCACTAGCGGAGGCTCTGAAACAGCGTGGCTATGATATTTTAGTTTCTACCCTGACCGCCTATGGTGCGGATTTGGCACTCGAACAAGGGCTTCAAACTCGCTCTGGAGCGATGGATGCTCAACTTCTCACAAACCTTCTTGAGGGTGGTGCCTTTGCGGCTCTTGTGGATGCAACGCATCCCTACGCAGTACAGGTGAAGGAAGTGGCCAAAACAGTCTGTGAAAAACTATCCCTGCCCTACCTGCGTTGGCAACGCTCTCCACTTGAACTAGAGGTTCATCCTCTCCTGCATTGGGCGGATGACATTCCAGCTGCTGCCCAAATTGCTGTAAAGTTAGGAGGACAACGAATTCTCCTGACGACAGGCAGCAATGGCTTACCAGAATGGATATCCCAGTCCTGCTTGCAAGACAAGACGCTCTATATTCGCGTTCTGCCAACAGCTGAGGTGTTAGAGCGCTGTCAAGCCTTAGGGTTCAAACCCTATCAAATCATTGCTGCTCAAGGCCCTTTTTCCCAAGCGTGGGACGAAGCGATGTTCAAGCAATTAACGATCGACATCGTGGTAGCCAAAGAAAGTGGAAAAGTGGGGGGAACTCTCGAAAAAGTCCAGGCTTGCCTCAGTTTAAACATCCCTTTAATTATCCTGAAACGTCCGGCAACGGAAACTCAAGCTTGTTCACTTGCCCAGTTTATTAAACATTTGGAGGAGATTATATGGAATCAGAGATCATTCTCTTAGGACACGGGAGTCGCCGTGCCGAAGCAAATCAAGGACTTTTAGTTGTCGCTCAGAAAGTGAGTCTGTTAATGGGACAAACAGTAACCCCTGCTTATATGGCACATGACCACCCCAGTCTTCCCGAAGTAGTAGCGGAGAAAATTAAGAATGGGGCGTTAAAAATTATCATCATGCCGCTCTTTCTTTTTCGTGGCGTCCATGTATCCGTGGATATCCATGAGGAATTGCGTGAAATTCGCGAACAACATCCGAACGTAGAAATCATCTATACCAAAGAACTGGGAGCAGATGACGGCATAGCCAATTTAGCTTGGATTCGCATTAAGGAGGCTATGGACTCATGACAGCTTTTATCCTTGATCCGGGTCAAATCGAGACGGAAAGTATGCGTATCATACGAGCTGGCCTGACACGTCCTTGGTCAGAGGATCAATACCCGGTTGTGGAACGCTTAATTCATACGAGTGGGGATCCTTCCTTGGAACAGGTCATTGCGATTCATCCCCAAGCGATTGCTTGCGGCCTCAAGGCTCTGAAAGAGGGCGCGAACGTCATTACCGATGTTGAAATGGTCCGCGCGGGTATCGCCAAAGCAAAACTTAAATTATTAGGTGGAACTGTGGCAAGCTATCTAAATGCCCCCGGGGTTTTGGAACAAGCTCAAGCCTGGGGGATTACACGCTCAATGACGGCTTTTCGGATGCATCCGGAGAGTCTGCGCGGCTCAATCGTGGCCATCGGTAACGCACCAACTGCTTTACTTGAAGTCTTACGTTTAGCCGAAAATCCTGAAACTCGTCCCGCCTTAATTATCGGCATACCTGTCGGGTTTGTCGGAGCAAAAGAGTCCAAGGATTTACTTTGGCAACGCCAAGAGATCCCGTCGATTACGGTATTAGGAACGCGGGGAGGAAGCCCACTCGCAGCGACAGTTGTTAACGCATTAATCTATACCGCTTTAAAGCAGCTTTGATACAAAGTGCTTGAGCAAGACGCGAGGTTCGAAGTTTGAGGTGCGAAATTCGAATCTCGCACGCTGCACATTATGCATCGCTCATCACACATCGTGCATCGCGCTTCGCACATGACTTCAGAAAAAAGAGGGTGAAATACTTGTCTTCTGAAAAAAAATTGTCAGCCAGACTCATGATCCAAGGAACCTCTTCAAGCGTTGGAAAAAGCGTACTGGCTGCTGCCTTTTGCCGGATTTTTTATCAGGAAGGGTATGTGGTTAGTCCGTTTAAAGCGCAGAATATGGCTCTTAACTCCTTTGTGACCGCCGCTGGCGGAGAAATGGGGAGAGCACAGGTGGTTCAGGCCCAAGCCGCAGGAGTTGAACCGGATGTTCGAATGAACCCGATTTTACTTAAACCCAGTGGGCCAAGCGGTTCTCAGGTCGTTATTATGGGCCAGTCGCAGGGCAATGTGACGGCCCTGCGTTACCATGGAGAATATCAACGAATGACTTGGCCTTTTGTTGAAGATGCACTCCACTCGCTCCTTGACGAATACGAAATCGTGGTGATTGAAGGAGCTGGAAGCCCCGCCGAAGTTAATCTTAAATCAAATGATATTGTTAATATGCGCGTAGCTTTAGAGGCCAATTCTCCGGTGTTGCTTGTGGCAGATATTGACCGTGGCGGTGCCTTGGCTTCTGTTGTAGGAACTTTAGAATTAGTGGAACCTCATGAACGAGCTCTGGTTAAAGGAATTATCTTTAATAAGTTTCGCGGCGAACTTGCGCTTCTTCAACCTGCGTTAGATTTTATTGAAGAGAGAACCGGAATCCCAGTTGTGGGAGTTATCCCTTATTTCAAAATCCGTATTCCAGATGAAGATTCAGTAGCCTTGAATGAGTCTGCCGAGAAACCCTCGGTTTCCTGCTCGGAACAATTAGACATCGCAGTGGTTCGGTTTCCTTATATTTCCAACTTTACGGACTTCGATGCCCTTCAAGACGAGGAAGATGTCTCGGTGCGCTATGTTACCGAAGTAGGAAATCTGGGCAAACCAGATCTCATTATTCTTCCGGGCAGTAAAAATACTTTAGCCGATTTGCGTTTCCTGCATGAGAGCGGTTTAGGCAAGCAGATTTCTAAGCTCAGTGAGGAAAATATCCCTCTGATTGGTATTTGCGGTGGCTACCAAATGATGGGACGCTCTGTAATGGATCCGCTGCATACGGAGTCCGAACTGGAAGAGGTTTTAGGGCTTGGTATTCTACCTATGGTGACGGAATTTTATCCGCAGAAGCATACCGTCCAGAGTACGGGGACAATTCTTTCAGATCAAGACTTTTTTAAAGCCTGTACTGGGGAAACGGTTGTTGGCTATGAGATTCATATGGGGCGCTCCACGCTAGATGAAGGACAAGCACCACTTTTTAATTTGACCTCGAACGGAGTGACCTATGCAGATGGTCTGCAAGCAGGGAACTCTTATGGAACCTACTTACACGGTATTTTTGATAACGACGGTTTGCGCACCTCACTTTTGACATGGCTTTGGCAGCGCAAAGGTCGCAGCCGATCGATTGAAGCGACACTTTCTCAGGCAGCACTTCGTGAATCGGCATTTAATGAATTGGCGGATTTAGTCCGTCGAAGCGTTGATATGGAACGGGTTCGAGCTATTATGGGGTTAGTAAACAATGCCGCCCATTAGTTACCTCGCGCTTGCTATCCTAATCGGGTTTCTTCTTGACCAAATCATAGGGGACCCGCGCAGTTGGCCCCACCCAGTCGTGGGAATCGGTAACGTCATCGCCTTTTTGGAGCGTCATCTTAATCTTGGCTCTTCCAAAGCACGCCGTCAGCGCGGAATTCTTCTTACCTGCCTAGTTGTCGGCGGAAGTTATTTGCTCACGTGGGCTCTAGTTATGGAAGCGAAGGCACTTCATCCCTTATTAGGCCTAGGAGTGAGTGCGTATTTAATTTTTTCCACTTTGGCAGGAAAATCCCTGTTAGATGCAGGGCTAAGTGTTCTGAAGCCTTTAAAACTCGACGATTTAGGCGAGGCTCGACAACGACTTTCCTGGTTGGTTAGCCGTGACACAGCGAATCTATCGGTGGGAGAGATAGTGCGAGGAACTGTCGAAACGCTCGCCGAAAACTATGTTGATGGGATCTTATCGCCACTTTTTTATGCGGCCCTCGGTGGGGCTCCTCTAGCAATGGCCTTCAAAGCGATAAGCACACTGGATTCAATGGTCGGTTACCGGAATGAACGGTATGAAGCGTTTGGCTGGTTCTCTGCCCGTACAGATGATTGGGCTAATTACGTGCCGGCCCGGTTAGCGGTTCCTCTGTTACTGCTGGCAGGCTGGTTGAGGCGGATGCCGATACGCCGTGCCTATCAACTCTGGAAACGAGATGCCTCAGGTCATCCGAGTCCAAACGGTGGGAATCCGGAAAGTGTCGTTGCTGGATTACTTGGCATTCGTCTGGGCGGTATCAATATCTATCATGGCAAGCCTCATCATCGGGCAGAAATGGGAGATGCCCTTCATCCCGTGAACGCTTACGATATTGTTCAGTGTCGACTTCTGGTTCGAACAGCGACTTGGTTATCCCTTTTGCCTGTTCTTTTGTTAGCTTACGTGATGGGTTAATTCGTGGTTCGATGTTCGATATTCGTGGTTCGAACGACGAACACAACTACACGAACCACGAATACGCGAATTGGAAGGGAGAAGATAGCATGAAGATTCCTCGGATTGTCGTAGCGGGAACGCATAGCGGCGTAGGCAAAACGACCCTTGCTACTGGTTTGATGGCGGCTTTGAAAAAGCGCGAGCGACCAATCCAAGGGTACAAAGTTGGGCCGGATTATATCGATCCTAGTTATCATGCGGCAGCTACGGGGGTAGCCTCTCGCAATCTTGACCGCTGGCTGTTGGGTGAACATCTCCCGTCTGTCTTTGCCCAAAGTTCCAGGGAACGTTGGGCAGTAATTGAAGGAGTTATGGGCTTGTTCGATGGCATGAGCGGAACAGCTGGTTTCGGAAGTACAGCCGATGTAGCTAAACTCCTGCAAGCTCCTATTGTACTCATTGTCGATGCCTCCTCAATGTCCCGCAGTGTAGCGGCCTTAGTTCACGGATTTAATACCTTTGACCCTGAAGTAAAACTTCAAGGAGTTATACTTAACCGAGTTAAATCTTTGGCCCAAGAAAAAATACTTAGAGAAGCCCTCCTTGATTTGCATATTCCAGTTCTCGGAGTTCTTCCGAAAGAAGGGGCACTCCATCTTCCCGAACGGCATTTAGGCTTGGTTCCCGTTGGTGAGAGCGGACTATTAGAAAGTTTTATCGATACGCTTTCACGCTTCATAACGTCCCACGTCGATTTAGAACAAATTGAAAACATTATGCTAAGCGCACCGGATCTTAATGAAGCTACTTTTTTGAAAACGAAAACTAACACGCGTTCTGTTTTGAGTTCTGACAACACTCCTGTTCCAATCTCTACTCGGCCGCTGACACATGACAAGTTTCGTTTAGGCTTGGCGTTGGATGAGGCGTTCCTGTTTTACTACCAAGATGCTTTAGACCTAGCAGAACGTTTGAATTTTATAATTGTACCGTTTAGCCCTTTGCACGACCACGCCCTCCCCCAGGACTTGGACGGTATTTTCCTAGGCGGGGGCTTTCCAGAACTTCATCTTAACCGCTTAAGCAAAAACCTTACTTTCTTGGACTCTCTGCGCACCTATGCGACGAGTGGCAAACCGGTCTATGCTGAATGTGGAGGATATATGTATTTGGGGCGTTCCATCACGGATTTCGAAGGAAAAGAAGTTACCTTAGCAGGCCTCATTCCCATGAAATCAGAAATGACTAAACGCCTACAGGGCATAGGCTATCGACGTGGGGTCTTTCGTGAGGATAATTTTTTAGGTCCGCGCGGAACAGCGGTTCAGGGTCATGAATTTCATTATTCCCGTGTGACCTATGATCAAGAGTTTCCTGCAGCATATGAATTGTTTAAAGGAGATCATGCCGATCGCATGGAGGGGTACAACCGAGATAATATCGTCGCCTCTTATCTCCACCTTCATTTTTCGGGACACCAAGGGTTACTTGAACACTGGTTTAAGTCACATTCTCAGAGAATTGAGTTATGATTACCGTTTATACCGGACAGGGTAAAGGGAAGACGACGTCAGCCATTGGCGAAGCTGTGCTAGCTCATTCTAGAGGACAACGGGTTCTGATGGTACAATTTCTAAAAGGGAGCACTTACAGCGGTGAACTTATAGGCCTTAGCCGGTTAGGAATTCCGCTCATCCAATTTGGAGTGGGATGTCGTTGGTCTGGGATGATCCGTACTGGTATGAAACACTGTACCGGGTGTGGGGAATGTTTTCGGCAAAACCGCAATCCCGAGATCGCTTTAGAGCTGGTTCGACAGGCCTTTGAATTCGTGTCGGGCGAAGTTGAGGCAGACACTTATCAAATGATTATTTTGGATGAAGTGAGCCACGCTCTAAACCATGGTTTTCTGGACTCAGATCAATTGAAAGAGCTGCTGTTGAGTAGCCCTTCCCAGCGCTGGATTCTTACGGGTCGAAGAATGCCCGATACCTTAGAGCCTTTGGTAGACAATTGGTGGGACTTAAACTTGCTAAAACATCCTTTTGCTAAAGGGGTTAACAGTCGTAGGGGGATTGAATATTAATGGATTTCGCTGTTGGATTGGCCCGGTGTCCGGGGACATGTGGAGAATGGGTACAAGGAGCTCGCAAAGGAGTTCCATTTCTGGTGGATTGTCCCATTGACCGATTTTCGGAGGCTAGGGTAGCATTGAACATGCACGCCACAGGCTGGGATCTTCCTCTGGGTAAAACAAAAGCTCTTCAAGTCTTACAATTGCTCAAAGAAACCTTAGGTCTACCAAGCTTGGGTGGCAAGGTGGAATTTATACAGCAACTTCCCGAAGGGAAGGGAATGGCAAGCTCAACGGCGGACATTACTGCCGTAGCGGCAGCCACTCTAATTGCCCTTGGCGAAGATCCCGTTCCGGAGCGCTTGGCACATTTCGCTTTACGGATTGAACCAAGCGACAGCGTGATGTTCCCTGGAATCACGGAATTAGAACATGTTCTGGGTCATTGCCATCGCGTGTTGGGGTCTTCACTCCCTGCCCTATTTCTCGCCCTGGATTGGGGTGGGACAATAGATACAAGGGTTTTTAATGCCCGACCAGGTTTAGCTGAACACTATCGGGACTATGAAAGTGAAATTGAGAGAGCTTATGAATTGGCTCGTGAAGGAATAGAGCAAGCCGATTTAGAAAAATTGGCTGCAGCCGGGACGATCAGTGCTCGTTGTAATCTGGAAATAAATCCCAAAATATTGTTTGAACCCTTCTTGGCTTGGGTTCGACAAAAGGGAGGGCTTGGCGTTGTTACCGCTCATAGCGGTACACTGCTCGCAGGGGTATTTCCTCAAGACGGTTTTTCCGGTCGAGAGACTCGCAAGAACTTACAACTTGAAGCACAGCAACGTTTTGCCCCAGCATACCTCGATCTCTTTAACAGTCATTCCGGCGGAATCTTGGCAACGAAATTAAAATTTTCTGAAAATGCGGGGTGAAATTATGCATGGTGGAAATCTTAGACGCGCCCAAGAACTATATAGCTTGACTTCATTTATTGACCTTTCCGCAAATATAAATCCTTTTGGACCGCCCTCAGGGGTTTGGGCGTCCTTGCAACAAGGAATGACAGAGATTGTGCATTATCCTGATCCAGAAAGTCAAGCCTTAAGAACGACGCTTGCCAATCATTTAGGACTACCAACTGAAATGGTCATGGTCGGCAACGGTGCAGGAGAATTAATATTCACAATCGTACAAGCATTAAAACCTAAAAAAGTAGTAATTCCAGTGCCCACATTTAGTGAATATGAACGGGCTGCGCGTGCGGTCGGATCTGAAGTGAGCTATATTCCGCTGGGCCCAGAAGGCTGGGCAAAGTTTAATCAAAGTGATGGAGAAAGTGACACCGCAAGAAACGAGAGAATAGACCGGATGTGGCGAGAACTCCTGGCAGGATGTGACTTACTCTTTCTCTGTTCTCCCCATAATCCGACGGGAAGTGTCCTTGACAAAGAGACGTTTGCGCAAATCCTACGCTTAAGCAAAGAATTAGGCTGTCGGATTCTCTTCGATGAATCTTTCCTTGATTTTCTACCCGCTGAGTCACGCCAATCTACTCGTGCTTATTTAAAGGACAACAATCACCTTATTGTTTTATACTCCTTAACTAAGTTTTACAGTTTACCTGGATTGCGTTTGGGCACTGTCTTTGCCTATGAGGCTTTACTCACGCTCTTCGAGCAATTCCGCGATCCCTGGTCTGTGAATGTGCTTGCTCAATATGCTGGAATCGCAGCACTTCAAGATTTGCAGTATCCGGATGACGTACGAGAAAAATTAAGGGAAAGCCGAACCTATTTCTATCGGGAATTCGCAGGTCATAATTTTTTAGAGCTGCGGCTTTGGCCAACCTCTGTTAATTTTGCCTTAATCGAGATCTTGAACAATACACACCAAGAATTGATTCAACATTTGGGTCGGCTTGGAATTTTAGTGCGAGACTGTGCTAGCTTTGCAGGTCTTCCAGGTAATTTCATTCGGGTCGCGATTAAAGATATTTTCGCCATGCAACGACTCATTGAAGGTTTAAAAGGATTCTATTTTGATGCTGTCTGAGCTTTAAGTTCATAAAAACAAAAGCCTCAACCTTTACTTTTTAAGGTTGGGGCTTTTTACGATTACAATATTGTTCATTAGCAAGAATCGAGTGCCCGCTTGTTTTCACCGGCTTTATAGATTGGGTCACTCAGACCTTGCCTCAGGCCTGAGTGACGTGAGATTAGTCTTTATACTACCCCGAAGAACTGAGCTTTACTGAAGAGATAAATGTCTATATAATGAAGCTATAGTAGGCATTGAAGCCATAAAATTTCTTGGTACTCCATGTGCGGTGGTTTTTTTTGTTGTGAATAATTGGAGGGTATACATTGAAGTTAACAAAACGGTCAAGGTCTATCTTGGGGATCACCAGTATTGCAGTAGGCGCAATCGTTGCTGCCTTCGGCGTACAGGGCTTTATTGTGCCTTCTGGGTTAGGTGGAGGTGGAGTTGGCGGGATTGCTTTGCTGTTATACTATACATTAAAGCTTCCAATTGGGCTCATGACCATCATTTTAAATATCCCCTTATTTGTTTTAGGCTGGCGTGAGGTGAATAAAAAATTTGTCTTTAAGACCATATGGGGTTTAGTGATTTTTTCTGCATCGTTGGATCTGCTTAAAGGCATTCAGCCGATCGCCATTGATGACATTTTCCTTGGGGCTCTTTACGGAGGAGTGATCTCGGGGATTTCTTCAAGCCTAATATTTCATTTCGGTGGCAGCCTTGGTGGCACAGACATTGTATCCAAAGTCATCCAACGGAAATATGGCATTTCCATGGGAACATCAGCTCTTGCCATTAATAGCGTTGTCATCCTGATCTCTGGGGCTATCCTTGGACCTAAGGTAGCTCTTTATACGTTAGTTACGATGTTTGTGTATGGTCGAGTTCTCGATCTAATCCAGAGTGGGGTTCCGCTGAAATCAGTTATGATTATTTCTGACCAATCCGAAGCCTTAGTTGATCGAATTATGATCGATTTAGGCCGGGGAGCGACTTTTTTACATGGCAGGGGAGCCTACTCTTGCGAGCCAAAAGATGTAATTATCTGTGTCGTCAGTCTCCCTGAAGTAGGTCGTCTGAAACAAGCCGTGCGCGAAGTAGACCCTCAAGCTTTCATGATTGTCCAAAATGCTGGAGAAGTCCTCGGCCGAGGGTTCCTTACCAACGAATAAGTTTAAGGTTTGATTTGAGTTTCAGACTGCGCTACTTAATTTCAGAATCCAACATTTTGAGCTCACTCAAAGTAGCAAAACGATATCCACGCTCTCGGAGAGCATCGATAATGGGACCCAAGGCTTTGACAGTTTGAATACGATGGTAACCTCCGTCATGCATAAGGATAATAGCGCCAGGGAAAACATTTTTTATAACATTATTAACAATTTGTTTTATGCCTGGGTTACTCCAGTCTTTGCTGTCCACGCTCCAAAGCACTACAACTTGCCCATTTTTTTTGATAGTTTCAAGTTGATCTTTGGATAAAAAGCCGCCGGGAGGACGGTAGAAATAGGTGTGAGTACCAGTTGCAGCAAAGACCTCTTGGTCAGTCTGATTCATTTCCTGAACTAGACGGCGCTGCTGATAATCATGGTTAAAACTATGGTTTCCAATTTCATGTCCTTCCTTTACCAGACGCTTTAACAAATACGGGTTCGATTGAGCTGCCTGCCCCAAAACAAAAAATGAGGCTCGAACTCCCTTTTCTTTGAGGATATCCAGCACATCCGGCGTATCCGTCGGATCAGGCCCATCATCAAAGGTCAAAGCTACGACTTTTTCCTTAGTATGTGCCATATAATAGGTGCCAGGAGCTCGGACCAGAGATGGGATCGTCAGGGAACGCTGGGCGACGTCGAGAAGCCCTCCCACTGTGATCAGAACCAGAAATCCAAAAACCAGCTTGCGGCGAGATAATACATAAATACGCATGTCCTATACCTCCAAATCGGCAAATCTATAATACCTATTGAATAAGACTCGATTCCATGCATATTAGTCATAGAAAAAGAGTTCTGCGCAGTACAAATAGAGCCTATCAAGAAAGGCAGTAGTAAAGGCTGGTAGATTGGAACCAACTTGTCTACTGCCTTAAACTATTGTCTTTATAAACTTTACTTTAGGTCTGGTCCTGATTATAGTTCGCACTAAATTAACGCGCATGCTATTATTTCGATGACACGTGCTATAATTTTAAATAAGTATTGAAATTCATCGTGTGGCGGGGAAAGAGGGAACAACCAAATATGGCAAACGGCCATGCGACAATGAAAATAGGGAAGTGACAGGGATGTATTTAAAAATCGGGGTGGATGGTGGCGGCAGTAAAACAGAGATTGTCGCTCTGGATCAATCAGATCAAGTGTTTCGCTGCCTGTCCAAACCTGCAAGCAATTACCATGTAGTCGGAATTGAACAAGCTGTCCAAACTATTACTGAGGGGATTCGCGAGGCCTTACAAGAGGAATCACTGAAGGGAATCGGAATCAGTCTCGCTGGTATTGACACGCCAGAAGATTGGAAAATAATGGCTAATGGCCTCAAACAAAAGTTAAAGAGCTTAGCTCAGGAAACCTTAATCCCTTACCACGAGGTTCCAGTGGTTCTGGAAAACGATGCCTTTGGGGCATTAATGTCCGTTCGAGGAAAATTTTCCGGAAATGTTTTGGCGGCTGGAACAGGGACTGTAGCCTTAGGGGTTAATCCTGAGGGTACAGTTTTTCGTGTCGGTGGATGGGGGCATCTCATTGGCGATCAAGGCAGCGGCTATGATATTGGGCGCAAAGCTCTGGCAGCAACGATGGCTTCCTTCGACGGATATGGTCCCAAAAGCCTACTAGAAACTAAAATTACTGAATATTTAGGCCTGACACAAGTGCCCGATATCAGCGACTGGCTCTATCGAAGTAGACGTACGAACAAAGATGTGGCAGCTTTGGTTCCAGTAGTAGTGGAAACCGCCCGAAAGGGAGACAATATCTCTAAATTAATTCTGGATGAATCCGGTCAGGCTTTAGGTTTATTAACGAGAGCTCTCTTGCGGAAAACCAGCGGCTCAGAGATTGGATTTGTGGGAGGAATCAGTAATATTTTGGAATTTATTGAACCATCGTTTCTCGCCACTATCCAAGAAGAGTTTCCAACCTTTCAAGTACTTAAGCCTTACTATTCCTCAGCCATTGGAGCAGCTCGCTTGAGCATGATCAGCCAAGTACGGCACATCGTATTTTAAGGAGGAGTTTATCACGAAACCAGAGCATATTTTAGACTTTCATACCCACTTTCCCGCCAAAACCAGTATGGCGAGACGGGAACTCCACCCCTTGGTTAAAGCCTACGCCAAGGAATTAAAAGAGCATTGGCGAGAAACGTTTGACTTTCCAGAACCTGAGAGAAAAATGCGTGGAATTCAAGTGCAAGCAGAACGTTGGGTTGCTGAAGTACAGAATCATCATTTGGAGAAGGTCGTCTTCATGACAGGAGGAGGAAATAAGGTTCTCTCTGACGTTGTACGCCAACATCCCCAAGAGTTCTTGGGCTTTGCTCACCATGATCTCTGTGAACCCAATGCCGTGGAAGAAATGCAGCATGCTTTGGATGATCTGGGTCTGATTGGGTATAAATGGTTCGGCCCTTTAACCAAACTTCCGTTTGAGTCACCGGAGTTGAAACCTTTTTGGCGCTTATTAGCGGATCGAAAAGTCCCTGTCTTGATTCATTTCGGAGTGCTCGGCGGCCCTGGAGGAATTGTACGTCATCCCCGCATCAGTCCGATTACCTTGGCAGAAGTGGCCCAAGAGTATACCGATATTCCCTTCATCATCCCACACTTTGGAGCAGGCTACTATCAAGATCTTCTCCACTTGGCTTGGTCGAGCCCTAATGTCTACATCGATTCGTCCGGATCAAATGATTGGACTCGCTGGATGCCTCAACCCTTGTCCTTGAAAGACCTCTTTGCTCGGGCCTTGGATACCGTCGGTCCGAAACGGATTATTTTCGGTACAGATTCAAGCTGGTTCCCCCGTGGCTGGGCCAAAAAGTACTTTGACCTCCAAACCCAAGTGTGTACCGAACTAGGGGTTTCCCAAACAGAAATGAATGCCATCTTCTATCATAATGGGGCAACCCTTTTGGGCCTCGAGAAATGAAAGTTGAAGTAAAAGCTGTCAGTTTAAGCGTCCGGCAAGACGCTCAAACTGTGGAGCTTCTGAAAGAGGTTTCTTTGGCAGTACGTCTTGGCATGATTCATGCTCTGCTTGGTCCTTCCGGCAGTGGCAAGAGCACGTTGCTTTATACTATCAATCGCTTGCGCCCGATCCAGCAGGGAAAGATCATGCTAGAAGGAAACGATATCCGTCAACTCAATGTTTTTGAACTTCGTCGCCGAATCGGCCTGGTAATGCAAAAACCAATCTTTTTTCCCGGTACCATCGGGGAAAATATCTTATATGGCCCTAGTCTCTGGGCTAAGGACAATCTGAGCTCAGTTGACCCCAAACATTATCTAGAGTTGGTCCAGCTTGAACCAGATTGGGTATCACGCGACCCCAATACACTTTCTGGTGGTCAACAACAACGAGTCTCCCTTGCTCGCACTTTGGCTAATAATCCTGAAGTTCTGTTGCTTGACGAGCCTACTTCCGCCTTGGATGCTCAGGCCAGCGAATACTTGGAAACTCTCATTACAAACCTTTGTCACAAACAGGAACTGACGGTCATTTGGGTGACCCATGACGTACATCAGGCTGAGCGCATAGCTCAGGATGTGACGCTCCTATACCAAGGGCGGGCCGTAGAACATGGTCTGGCTGAACGTTTCTTTGCTGGACCATGTACCGAAGAAGGCCGAGCTTATCTTGCCGGAAAACTAGGGGGAGAGTTATGAGTTGGTTAGCCTTAAGCCTATCTCTAGGATTTGTGGGATTGGCTGCAATTGTATCGCGGTACCAGGAACTTGGCTTAGAAAAAGAAATGGCCATCGCTGTTGTCAGGACGTTTCTACAACTCACAATCGCTGGCTATGTTTTATCATACGTATTTGCTTCCCATCATCTCATCTATACTGAGCTGATGCTCGTTCTGATGATGGTAGTAGCTGCTCAAAGCGCTGCGAAACGAGGAAAAGGAATTCCAGGGGCTTTGCGTATCGTCCTCATAGGGATCGTAATCAGTGAAGTCCTTTCCCTCTTACTCTTACTCCTCTTAGGTATTCCAGGGACACCCCAGTACATTATTCCTTTAAGTGGCATGATCATCGGTAACAGCATGATCGCAAGTGGAGTGACCTTAAATCGTTTAAGCTCGGAGTTTAAGCTTAGGCGTGGGGAAGTAGAGTTAGCCCTTTCTTTGGGAGCTAACCCGAAGAAAGCGTCTCTATCCGTGGTCAAAGCAGCTGTCAAAGCTGGCATGATCCCAACCATTGATTCCATGAAAACGGTAGGCTTAGTGCAATTACCAGGCATGATGACTGGCCAGATTCTCGCCGGAGCTGATCCCATTCAAGCCGTTCGCTATCAGATCTTAATCATGTTTATGATGTCTGGAGCCACAGCGATTACCAGTCTCATCGTTGTCTTGCAAGGGTATCGCACCTATTTCACCTCTGAGGCACAGCTTATTAGTTCCTAGCCTATGGCAAGGAACTTTTTCTTTTCTATAAGTCAGAAAGTATAAAATATAAGGAGCCCTTGTATATACAAAGAAGTCTTAAGTCGCCTCAAAGTATGGAGAAAGCAATAGGGAAAGGGCTCGCGAGACGTAAGCCGTTGCGCTAGGCACGTGGAATGGGGAAGCGGTTGCTGACAACATTATAAGGGTTGATTTTGGCTGAGGTAGGTTAAATAACTAGCAGCAGAAATGATAAATCTGTTCCCGTGGGCACAGCACGTGGAGACTAAAAGTTGTCTGCAAATTAAAGACATCTGAAAGTGGCTTGTAGCAAGGGTTTCAGAGTCCGAGGCTTGAATTGTGTGAAGTGATAATGGGACCAGCTAGGGGCGACGGAACATATTGTTAGGTTAGGTTGAGACGGTTCTGGGGTAGTTTTGAGGTATAGGTCGCACACGGGAACATATTGTGTATGTAATTGTTTCCAATGTCATTGGTATTTATAGCACATAGTAGGGACAACCAGGTGGTTCTAAGAAGATTCTACAAACCAGTCCTAGGCTTTAATAGCCTGGGATTTT
>JARLHV010000075.1 GCA_031292055.1 Desulfosporosinus sp. | reverse complement strand
TTTAGCAGAGTCGGGATACTTAGTTCATTTGGTAGAAGAGTCGTCAGCGATTGGCGGAACTATGCCTATGTTGGATAAGACTTTCCCTACTAACGATTGCTCTATGTGTATTTTGTCCCCTAAATTAGTAGAATGCGGACGCCATCTTAATATTCGCATCTATACTAATTCTCAGGTCACCAAAACAGAAGGTGAAGCAGGAAATTTCAAAGTTACAATCAAGCAGAAGGCACGCTTCATTGATACAGAAAAGTGTACAGGTTGTGGATCATGTGCTGAAGTTTGCCCAGTCAAAGTAAATGATGAATTTAACCAAGGCTTAGGAAAACGCAAGGCTGTTTTCAAGCAGTATTCGCAAGCTTTCCCCAATGCCTATGCCATCGATGCGAAGAACTGTTTATTTCAGAAGCATGGTCAAATTAAAGGCAAGGACGTTTGTAAAAAATGTGTCGAAGCTTGTCAAGCTGGAGCAGTCAACCATGAGATGCAAGACCAAGAGATTAATATCGAAGTAGGCTCAATGATTCTCAACCCGGGCTTTAAGGTCTTCGATGCGACTAAACTGGATTATTACGGTTATGGCAAGATTAAAAGTGTTGTTACCAGCCTCGAATTCGAACGTCTTTTAAGTGCTTCTGGGCCCTTTGATGGACATTTGGTACGACCTTTTGACCAAAAAGAACCTCAAAAAATTGCTTGGATTCAGTGTGTTGGTTCCAGGAACGTAAAAATTGACAAGAATTATTGCTCTGGCGTTTGCTGTATGTACGCAATTAAAGAAGCAGTTATTGCTAAAGAGCACAGTCATATTCCGGTAGATACTACTATTTTCTATATGGATATGAGAACCTATGGTAAAGATTTTGAAAAATATTATGAAAGTGCTAAGAATCAACATGGTGTAAAATTTGTACGTTCCCGTATTTATGAAGTAACCGAAGCTAAAGATGGTTCAGGTGATTCTGTCATACGATATTCTAATGAAGATGGTCAAATCTTCACAGAACAATATGATTTAGTTGTTCTGTCAGTAGGAATAGAACCTGGGGATAGTTCCAAAGAGTTAGCTAAAATCTTAGATCTTAAGGTTAATAAATTCGGGTTTGCTGAGCTTGAACCATTAAGCGGTGTAAATACTTCGAAAGAAGGTATTTTCGCGGCTGGAGCATTCAGTGGGCCTAGAGATATTCCGGAAACAGTCATGCAGGCCAGTGCCGCTGCTGGTTCGGTTGCCTCTTTATTATCTGAAGAACGTGGAACCCTTGTCAGTGAAAAGCAATATCCTCCTGAACTACAAGTTGCTGGCGATGTTATTCGAACCGGGGTATTTATTTGTCACTGTGGTGTCAATATTGGCAGCATTGTGGATGTTCCTGCTGTAGTTGAGTATGCCAAGAGTCTTCCTACAGTTGTAGTAGCCACCGAGAAAATTTATGCTTGTTCTCAGGATGCCCAAGCTTCGATGAAAGCTTATATTGAAGAATACAAATTAAATAGAGTTGTGGTTTCTTCCTGTAGCCCCCGAACACATGAGCCTTTATTCCAAGAGACCTTGAAAGAAGCTGGTCTAAATGCTCACTTGTTTGATATGGCCAATATTCGTGACCAATGTTCTTGGGTTCACATGAACGAGCATGAACTGGCTACTGAAAAGGCAAAAGATCTCACACGATTAGCGATTGTCCGTGCTTCGATGCAACAGCCTGTTCAGCCTGTATTTATGGTTATGAACCACGCTGCCTTGGTTATCGGAGGCGGGATAGCCGGAATGACTAGTGCCTTATCCTTGGCTGATCAAGGGTATGAAGTGCATTTAGTTGAAAAAGACAAGGCTTTAGGCGGCATCGCTCGAAGATTCTCCAAAGGATTCAGAGGGGAAGATATGAAGGCGTTTGTTGCCGGACTGGTTGAGAGTGTCAGCAGCCATCCAAAAATTAAACTTCATATAGGTACGGAAATAAAAGATGTCGGCGGCTTCTTAGGTAGCTTTACGACGACCTTAGATAGTGGCGAACAGATAGCACATGGCGTTGCGATCATCACTATTGGCGGGCAAGAATATCAGCCTAAAGAATACTTTTACGGTCAAGACCCCCATGTCATGACCCAACTTGAATTAGATGAAGCTTTAGTTAGTAATGATTCAAGAGTAAGTGATGCCGAAAATTATGTCTTTATCCAATGCGTAGGTTCACGTTGTGAGGAAAATCCATACTGTAGCCGCACTTGCTGTACTAAATCCGTCAAGTTGGCTTTAAAAGTCAAAACTCAGAAGCCAGATGCTAAAGTATTCATATTGTATCGCGATATGAGAACCTATGGCTACTTTGAAGAGGACTATGAACTCGCCAGAAGAAGTGGTATCATCTTCGTACGCTATAGTGAGAATGAAAAACCTGTGGTTACCAAAGAAGGGGATACCCTACTCGTAACAGTCAGGGATCATGTTTTAGGTGTTCCGATTGAAATTGAAGCAGATGTTATTTGCTTGGCTGCTGCCATTAAAGCTCCTGAAGACGGTCAGAAACTTTCCAAGTGGTTCAAAGTGCCCTTAAATAATGAAGGCTTCTTCTTAGAGGCACATATGAAATTGAGACCTGTTGATTTCAGTACCGATGGAGTATTTATGGCAGGTCTGGCTCATAGTCCTAAAAATACAGAAGAAGTCATCGCACAGGCCAAAGCTGCAGCAGGACGAGCCGGTGTGGCATTGTCTAAGGAAATGGTAGAATCGGCTGGACTAAATGCGTTCGTTGATAAACGCAAATGTACTGCCTGTGGTACTTGCGAAGCTGTTTGTTCGGCTAAAGCCGTTACAGTCGATCTGGTTAACCGCGTTGCCGTAGTGAACGATGCTCTGTGTAAAGGCTGTGGGGCATGCGCTTCAAGTTGTCGTTGCGGTGCCATCAATCTTAGAGGGTGTACTAATGAACAAATAGCAGCGATGTTAAACACCTTCTAAATTGAAAGTACCTCAATAATTATGGGAAGGTAGATGATTATGGGAGAATGTCAGGTAACTACAGAAACTAAAACGTTCGAGCCTAAAATCGCAGCTTTTTTGTGTAACTGGTGTAGTTATGCAGGAGCGGATCTGGCTGGTGTCGGCAGATTTCAATATCCAGCAACAATTAGAACTATTAGGGTCCCATGTTCGGGAAGAATTAATCCTTTGTATATCTTAAAAGCAATGGCTAATGGGGCAGACGGAGTATTAATCTCCGGCTGTCACCCCGGAGATTGTCATTATATGAGTGGGAACTATGTGGCGCGAAGAAAATTTGCTCTCATCGATTCTCTCTTAAAGTATGTAGGCTTAGAAGAAGGCCGGGTAAGTTTTTCTTGGGTATCAGCCGCCGAAGGGGTTCGATTTGCTGAAGTAGTAAAAGGGGTCACTGAACGCGTTACAGCGCTAGGACCTAATAATGGTGTATTTAAAGTACAAGACGGGGGGGGAACAAATGAGTAGCATAGTTGATGATATCCGAGCAACGGCCCGGCAATTACTGACTGACGGGAAAGTAGACGTTGTTATAGGCTATGAAAAAGGTTCCTTACCTTTAAAAGCGACGCCTTGTTTTGTGCGTTCTCCTCAAGATATCGATAAACTGATCTGGGATGAAACGTGTGAGAATAATTTAGCAGCATTTTCCACATTAACGGAAGGCAAAAAGGCCATTATCGCTAAAGGCTGTGATAGCCGTGCTTTAGTCGTTTTATTGCAGGAAAATCAGTTAGTAAGAGATGATTTGTATATAATCGGCGTATCCTGTCAAGGCGTGATCAATAAAAAGAAGATTGAGGCAGAAACAGGAGAAATTCTCGAAGCTAGTATTGCTGACGGAAAAGTAACCGTTAAAGGTATGGTATGTGATAAAGAGTATACTTTTACTGAAGTAAAAGATGCTTCTTGTCAAACTTGCCGTTACCCTAATCCTGTCCTGGAAGATATTCATATTGGCGGATCTATTGATGTTCCTCAGCAAGCAGCAGTTTTTGCTGATGTTGCTGAAATGGAAAACAAGACCGCTGGCGAGAGACAAGCGTATTTCCAAGAACAAATGAGCAAATGTATTCGCTGCTATGCCTGTCGCAATGCTTGTCCTTTGTGTTATTGTAAGGAATGTTTTGTGGATTGTAACTCTCCTAAGTGGCTCACTGGTGGAGTTGATCAGGCAGAAAATCTCTTTTTCCAAGCTGGCCGTGTTTTGCACTTGGCTGGGCGTTGTGTCGAGTGCGGTGCGTGTAGTAGAGCTTGTCCGCAGGATGTGGATATTAGAGCTTTGAACCGCAAAATGTCCAAAGATGTTTTCACAATGTATAAGCATGAGTCCGGTATAAGTATGGATAGCAATCCGGCTCTCAATGAATATAGCGCGGATGATCCTGAAGCGTTCTTGGTAAAGGAGTGAGGTGAAGAAATGAAGATAACTAAAGAAAAATTTGGCCAATCATTCGATGCTTTAGCCGCTGATTACCAAATAATTGCTCCGGTTAGTGATGCAGGTGGAGTTAATTATAAGGCAGTAAAGAGCTTCTCAGAAGTCAAACAAGATTATCTGAATTCTAAGCTTCCTCCTAAATCGTTTCTTTTTCCTCAGCACGAGAAACTTTTGTCTTATAAAAAAGAAGGCAAAGATGTAACTATTAAGAACGAGCTGAAGGTTGGAAAAAGTATCTTATTTGGGGTCAGACCGTGTGATGCTAAAGCAATGCTCCTTTTAGATAAAGTATTCAAAAATGATGAGTATACAGACCCCTATTATTATGAGCGTCGTGATAATTCCGTGATTATCGGGCTTGCTTGTAATAAAATTTCCCCTACCTGTTTTTGTTCCTCTATGAGCATTTCCCCTGCTAGCAGCGAAGGTTCCGATATTTTTCTGATTGATCTAGGGGATTCCTACCAAGTCGAAGTGATCACTGAAAAAGGGAAAGCTTTAATGGCTGGTTTAGAAGAACTTGTGGAGCTTAGCGCCGAAGAGCAAGCACTAGTGGACACGATAAAAAGTGCCCAAACAGCTAGTAAGGTTGATGTCTCGACTATTACTGCTAAACTTGACAAAATGTTTGATAGTCCCTTTTGGGACACTCTCCATGAAAAATGCCTGAGCTGTAATGCCTGTTCCTTCGCTTGCCCTACCTGCCATTGCTTCGATATTTCTGAGGAAGTGCATAAGAATGAAGGAAGCAGAGTGAGAACGTGGGATGCTTGTATGGCTCCTCTCTTTACACTGCATGGGTCCGGTCATAACCCGCGGGACAAGAAAAAAGCTCGTTGGCGTCAGCGGATGATGCACAAGTTTAACTATTTTGTCCATAACAATGGAGATATTGCTTGTGTGGGCTGCGGTCGTTGCATTAAAAGTTGCCCAGTTAATTTGGATATTCGGCAGGTCATTGATGGGGTCAACAACGTAGAATTGGTGGTGGACTAATGGAACAGAATCCTTATCTCCCTATTACGATGAAGCTCATTAAAAACTTATGTGAAACTGAAGATAAATTAATCAACACCTTCACTTTAGAGTTTTTAAGTAAAGAAGATGAAGAAAACTTCAAATATATGCCTGGTCAGTTTGCTGAACTAAGTGCCTATGGTGCCGGAGAAGCTCCGTTTGGAATTGCAACCTCCCCTACTGAGCCTGGAATTATTAAATTCTCCGTTGCTAAAGTGGGATGCGTGTCAAATGCCCTACACCTGATGGAAGAGGGAACTATGGTTGGGGTAAGAGGACCTATGGGCAACTATTATCCTATGGAAGAGTTTAAAGGAAAAAATCTCGTCATTATCGGTGGAGGGTTTGCTTTTACTACTCTGCGCTCGATGGCCGTCTATATGCTGGATGAAAAACATCGTGCCGATTATGGGGATATTACTGTTATTTATGGTGCCAGAAACCCTGGCTTGTTGCTTTACAAAGAAGAATTAGCGGAATGGGAAACCAATCCTAATATTAACCTAGTCACCACGATTGACAGACCAGCAGAGGGTTGGACCAAACGCGTCGGGTTTATTCCGACCATAACTGAGGAAGTAGCACCTTCTTCTGTGAATACCTACGCTGTAGTGTGCGGGCCTCCAGCCATGATTAAATATACCTTACCAGTTTTAGAAAAACTTGGTTTTCCTCCTGAGCGGATCTACACTTCTTTAGAAATGCGGATGAAGTGCGGGCTAGGAATCTGCGGTCGCTGTAATATTGGGCCGAAATATGTATGTAAAGATGGACCGGTATTTTCCATGGCCCAATTAAAAGAACTGCCTAGTGAATATTAATTTGAAGGCCGGAGGTGATAGTAAGAATGGGTGAACCTATAAAAGTTAAAGACTTAGATCCAACCTTGCGTGATGAAATTGCAGAATTGATGAAAGGCAACGATTTTACCAATTGCCTTACTTGTGGTATGTGTACTGCAGGTTGTGTCTATAGTGATCTACACGAAAATCAGGATCCTCGTAAATTCATTCGCAAAGTAGCACTGGGTATGAGGGAAGAAGCAGAAAAAGATCCTTTTATCTGGAATTGTACAATGTGTGAACGATGTACTGTAGAATGTCCTATGGGCGTAAACATTGCAGCTCTCACAAGAACCTTCCGAGGAAAAGATGATGCGCCTGGTCATTTGCAAATTATTGCCGATGACCATATTCGCACAGGTAATCAGATGGGTGTATCGCAAACTGATTACATTGAGACCTTAGAATGGATTGAGGAAATGATGCAGGAAAATCTGAAGGATCCTACTTACAAGATTCCTTTAGACGTGCCTAATGCAGATTTCATCTTTGGTTTTAATGCCCGTGAAATTCAACATTACCCGAGTGATCTACAAACTATTTTAAATGTTTTTCACGCAGCCAAAGCAAACTTTACAATCAGCACCAAACGTTGGGACGCTACCAATATTTGTTTGTTTACTGGGAAAGAGGATGAGTTCTGTGAGATCTCTCGTCCACTTTTTGAAGAAGCTGAAAGGCTAAATGCTAAAGAAATCATCGTCACAGAATGTGGCCATGCTTTCCGCTCGACGCGATTATTTGGACGTAAATATTGGAATAATAAAATCCCGGTACGCCATATTGTTGAATTGTATGAGGATTGGATAAAAGCTGGTATCATAAAACTTGATAAGACCAGAAATACAGTCCCTGTAACCATGCACGATCCCTGTAATACTGTCCGTAAAGAAGGCGTCTATGAACCTCAACGTTTTGTGATCAAAAATGCTGTCATGGATTATCGTGAAATGAATCCAGAGGGTAAGTACAATATATGTTGTGGAGCCGGTGGGGGAGCTTTAGCCGTTGCTGCAACTAAAGGGATGCGCATGATTAAAGCAAAACCTAAAGTTGATCAATTAGTGGCTACAGGTGCAACCTATGGGTGCATTCCTTGTCATAACTGTATGGACCAGTTTGTAGACATGAATAAGCATTATAAACTTGGTATGAAGATGATGCATCTCAG
>JARLHV010000074.1 GCA_031292055.1 Desulfosporosinus sp. | reverse complement strand
GAGCTAAAGTCCGTTTCGAAGATGGGAGTCAATGAAGAGGCACAAATTACAAATTATCTGAAAGCCACAGAGTTAAAACGAGGCCTTTTAATCAACTTTGGCGATCATCAATTGAGTTACAAGCGATTTGTAGTTTAGAGCCAAAATGTATTTATTCTGTGTTAATCTGTGCAATCTGTGCAATCTGTGGTTGATTAACTGAGTACCTACAAAAACACCAAAATGCCAGTAAAATCCGGTTTTGTTTATTAATGTAGGTATAATTTTTCACGGGAATCAAGGTTAAGTATGTTCATTATTACTTATTTCACCCTTCTAATATGGGCGGTTTCCAGTTGCAGAACTTCAATCTTTACTTCGATCCGTTCTAGCCTTTCTACTATTTCCTTGTTAACATCTCTTTGAACCTCTATGAATTCACACACTTTTCCCACCTTGTTATTGAGATCATTTTCCATACGAAGTTGGATGTCTTTTACTCCTTGTACATCGTCCTTTACCTTCTGTAATTCTCCACTTACCTTTTGCATCTCTTGAAACATTTTAGCAAACTGATCCCCTATAAACTCTTGAAATTTATCGTTTTCCATCTTCTATTCCTCCAAGCAAAAGTTTATTTCTGAGAACATTTTAGTATGTTTTACAATGTTTTTTAGGTGCAGTTAACTACCCTTTCCTTAAATAATAAGTGCTTCTCCGCCTTTACGCAAATCAATAATTTCTCGCTCAGTATATTTAATAGTACAAAATGCGTAGATAGCTACAATGATGGATCAAAGATATAATAAAAGGAGAGGAGTAAATCTAACGATCCTCCTCCCCCCATCTTATACGCAGGCCTATATTGCTTAAATTTGAAATTTTATTTTTCAAACTCCACCTGCGGACTTCGCACCTCGTTTATGCTATTGGCAAATCATACAGGTCATCAGTAGTAGTGCCGACAATCTTGACATCTCGTTTGGATACAAGCGCACCACCGGAGGTTAGAAAAATGTCCTTAGCGATGATTTGATCCATGACGGCTTCGATTTGAGCCGACGTTAAATCTGCTTTAGGGTCCGGCAAAGTGATACTTACTGCACTACCTGTGGCAGTGTTGAACGTCATGCGCAACACTTTTCTGCTGGTACTAGCCATTCCTTTTTCTCCTTTCCTATCCTATCCGTTCCGTTCACCTAAATCACCGCTCAAATATACTACTACTCCGCCAAGTCAACTCGATTGTCCCGCCGTACGCTGATTAAAGGGTAATTCTGAAG
The DNA here is from genome assembly GCA_031292055.1 of Desulfosporosinus sp. GTDB lineage: Bacteria > Bacillota > Desulfitobacteriia > Desulfitobacteriales > Desulfitobacteriaceae > Desulfosporosinus. The sequence continues at coordinate 46,514 of JARLHV010000074.1, read as the reverse complement.
TCCATAAAGTGCCGTAGCCACATCATAGACGTCCTGATCTGCAGCATTGGATCTTACATTTTGAATGCTGCGCTGACGAAGTATGGGTGAACCAGCTGGAGTTAAACCCGTCTGAAAGTTCACTACCAGCACGGTGTCTTTGGCACTGGCAATAACAGCCATAGTCTTCACCTCCTTTCGACGTAGAACAAATATTTTTTAAAATCAAAAGCAACTGGCTCCTGCCAACTGCTCTCAATACAAACTATGTCGATGGTGGACAAAGTGTTACCCAGCCAAAGTGTCAAAAACATTCTAACTGGGCTCTAACCCTTTTTGAATTTACTTTTAAATAAAGGTGGAAAAACTATATGTATTGTGATCTGTTAATAAAAAATGGTTTCATCATCGATGGTACCGGAAAACCTGGCTTCTATGCTGATCTGGCCGTAAGTGCTGGGAAAATTATAGATATCGGCACAATTGAATGCGCAGCAGCAAGAGTTATTGATGCTTCAGGCTTAACGGTCTGTCCGGGTTTTATTGACCCCCATGTCCATGCCGAACTTACGGTTTTAGCGAGTGGTAAGTTTGAGGAATTTCTGCGCCAGGGGGTTACCACTACGATTAATGGCAACTGTGGACATTCCATAACCCCCTATTCCTCGGATAATATTTACGAGTATATGACTAATAAAGGGCTTATTTCCAGGGCAGCCAAAGCAAGCAATCAACGCTCAGTACCTGCTTGGTCTGATTTTTCAACCTATATAGACGTTATCAGGAACAAAGGTACCAACGTAAACATGGGATTTCTCTTAGGGCATGGCACGTTACGATGGAGTGTTATGGGAGACTCAAAGACTGGGAAACCGACCGCCGAGCAGGAAAAGGAAATACACTATCTAACTGAAGAGGGTCTGGAACAGGGGGCCTTAGGGATATCAACAGGCTTAGCCTATATCCCTAGCAAATATGCCGACACTAATGAACTAATTAGACTAGCGAAGCTCGTCCAAAAATATGATGGTATTTATACCTCTCATATCAGAAACTATATTGGCATCTTGGCAGCCGTTAAAGAAGCCATAAGAATCGGTGAAGCCGCAGGTATACGAGTCCAAGTGTCTCATCTAACGCCAACCAATCCTGAGGCTTTTGATGAACTTCTGGCCGCCAGGGCAAGAGGCCTGGAAATTGCAGTTGATACTATCCCCAAGACCAGCGGTCACTTCAAGCGCAAAGACCGCTTCCTGCAGTTTATAGGTTCAGCATCCTCTAAACCCTTCGCGCTAGGCTCAAATAGTTTACAAGAAACCTGCCCGACTCCTGAGGCAAGGCGGAAACTTTTAAAAAAGATTCGATTTAAAGACAAACTCATAGTTATTAATCCCGATGATCCGCATATGGAAAATCGCACCTTAAAGGAAATTGCTGCCGAGAGAAACCTAGCTGTCGATGAACTCCTTCTCAATCTAATCGAAAATGACAGTCCTAAACTGACCTTCTGTCAGGGTGGACTTAACCGCTGGGATTTTCCAGGCTTGCCCTATGCGGATACTATTGCCAGCAATCCTTTCGTCATGGTCGGGTCAGATAAGATATTTGGAGATACCAACGACCCTTATGACTGGTATGAACTATTTAGAAATGGAGCCTTTCCCATATTTTTTGACCTCTGCAGGCAAAAAGGCGTTAAATTAGAAGAGATTATCAGAAGGATCACTTCCTTACCAGCACAACAGTTCAGATTGAGTGATCGGGGGATACTCGCTAAGGGAAAAGCCGCCGATATAGCTATAATCGATTTGGATAATTATGCTTATCCCTCCAACGAAGAAATTGATTATAATAATCCCGTAACTATGGCCAAAGGGGTTAAGTACACGCTAGTTAATGGCCAAGTAGCTCTAGATGATGGAACGTTAACGGAAATAAATGCCGGTCAATTATTGGCGAAATATGGAGAAAAATTATAATGGCGAAGGATCAAGCGCTCCAAATACTCCGAATAATGCGTTAAACGCTCCTTCGGCCGGAGCTGAATCAGGCTGACATTCGTATCCTCGATGTCTTCTACCACTGGCCCATGACTTGGATGAAGGGCAATGACCCTGATGGTCTTAGACACCCCAGCTGCATCACCCACGAACTTTAGGGAATTAGAATAATTTTGCAAAGTATTCATGTTTTTAGGACGGTTCTCATCCTCTACCCTATCATTATTCCAGATATTTAGCCGTTTACGGTATTTGGCATCCACAATGATCGATCCGGTATAAATATCATTGTCAAAAACGTCAATCCTAATATCCGGCTTATAATTTGTTCCTTCCATATAGAGAATACGGTTGCTCCTCAACGCGCCGCGCTTGGCCCGCGCCATTTTTTCATTGAACAGCACGGAAAGACGAATTGTACCTTTCGTCATTTCTACTAAGGTATCATCTTGAAGCACAGGGAAAACAAATTCCAGGTTTACCTTATGAGAATCATCATAAATCCAACCGGAAACTGGAGTATACCCCACCTGCTCCAAAGCAATAATCGTTTTAATGTAGCACCAGTATTCGTACAGAACATCCGTTCGCTTCCATTGCACTTTAAAATCCTGACACATGGGCATCTGAAAATCCTGCGCTCTAAGCTGCTTCCACCATGTGAATATTTTCTTATAGCGCCAATCTCGTTGAATCTTAAGTGAGAAGTGATTAGAGGCGCTCAACGGTTTGAGCTTTTTAAGCACCGGGCTTTCCATATATTTTCTGACACGGAAAATCCCTTTTTGCATTTCCCGTTCCATAGATTCAAGACTTACAATTTTGGCCTTCAGAGCCCGTACTTCATGGCTTGTCGATTTTTGCAGGACAACATAGGGAGCTCTCATCTCAATCGCCTTATATTCTTCGGTAATTGTGCATCGAATTGCTCGCAAAACAAGCTCCAGTTGAGAGGATACATAACATAGGAAACCTAGCACCATCCGATTTTCCAGCGTATTATACGTAAAATGATCGATAACCCCCATAATAACTTCTGGTTGTGTCTCGCTTTTAGCGGCCACGTTGGCTCGTTGTCCTTGAACAGATAACAACCAACGGTAGGACTTAGCGTCCTGCTTACAGTTCACGTTGGTCTTTACTTCTCGGTACTGCCGCTCCAAATACTGATCTGGACGGCGTGCCAAATCCTCAAGGGTTACCCCTAGCTCCTTAACCATGTGATTCAAAATTACGAACTCCGCCAACACGATCGGGGGAAGCAACCCACTTTCCCCATATAATTTAATGCCATGACCCGTCCGAGTTTGGTCATAAGCCAGACCCTGAACCATTTCATTAAGCTCGCTGCGCATCACGTCAAGTTGATCTTCCGTAATATTATTGGGCCGGACGCGAAGAGTGGCTTCTAGAGCATCATTCACTTCTCCTTTACGCTTCACAAAGACCATATAATCCGCAGGAATCAGCGGATAATCCTCATTGACATCACTGTAAAGAGCAAAGCGTTGCGTTCCTGGCTTTATGCACGGAATTCCTTCTTCATCGAGATGCAGCTTTAAAGAATCATAGCCATCTAAGCCATCAATGTAAAGGCAGGCCTCCTCTTGAGTCGAAGTAAATGATACGTACAGATTCTCTCGTTCAAAAACTTCAATAACACTGTCCTGACTCACCAAACGTGGGATCTCTTGTCTACCAATGAAAAAAACGACTGAAATCGCAGGCTCCTCAAGATGCATAGCCATGATCCAAAAGCTCCTTTGCTTTTTTGTGGCAGATATCTCGTGAATAGCTGAACGTCGAAACAGCATGGTGTTTTTCAAACATCTGCAGGATTTGACTTGTTGCTTGCTCGCACTCCGTGTATTTGCCAAAGAGCTGTTCCAAGTCACACTCTGGACCTTTGAACTTAGTCATGATTCGTTGCACCAATTGTAAATCAAACGCCTTGCCCCGATCGAGAAGTCGTTGCCCGTCCACATTGCAAGGAATGTTCTTTAAATAGGAACCAATTTGGCGAATAATTCGATAGCCCACAACCCGATCTTTATCAATTTTACGTAAGGCCGAGTTTAAATCGTCCAAAAAATCAATTTCGCCATCGCTCAACCCAATCTCGGTTGGTGAATTATTACACCATGAAGAAAATACCTTACCCGGTACAGGTGAGAGTTGAACGCATTCTTCAGAAGGTTTTCCGGATGCCTTTTCTTCAAACATCCCCTTCCAGGCGCGCAACGACTCATAGATTTTGAGTCTAATAACATTCGCACGGTCAAGAACCTTATCGCTAAATTGGAACGACGATTCATCAATGTTTACCGTACCAACAAAAAACACATTGTTTCCGATGGGAACCCGCGGCGAATACTCGTGCCGATTATACACTTCGGGCGCGATTTTCTCGCTGTATAACGTTAAGTAGCGATCCTCAGAAAGTTCCAAAATGCTCAGGAATTGACTAAAATAATGTTCTACCCGTGCCAAGTTCATCTCATCAAAACAGATAAGATAGAGTTTGTCTTTGTTGTCCTCTTTGGAGGCATCGATGAGCAAATCAACAAGGCCTGTTTCCGAGGGGCGATAAACTTTATGAATCGCATCGTAAAAACCAATCAAGTCGGCATCGTCATTCCAGTGGGGCCGAACCGGAATAAAGAGGAACTGTTTGCGTTCTTCGCCAGCTTCATCTACTCCAGAGAGGCCTAAGGCGCGAGCATAATTAATGACGAGCTGCGATTTTCCAACTCCGGACATCCCTGCTAAAACCACCAAGGCACCCGTTTTAATCGCGATGTGAAAATTCACAAGGTCTTCCATGTCATACACAAGCTGATTCGACAAAGCCACCTGATTCAAATCGTTGATAAACGTTTGTTCTCCGCTATCTGGTGCCTCTTGCGCTTCAAATTCTGACACCTCAGTTTTTCCCTCCTCAGAAGGCCGTGCCACTTCGCTCCCTACTACCGTGGGAACCTCGGCCGACGTTACTTCCGACTCAGAATCCGCTGTCGTGGAGTTGACGAGCTGTAAGCGCTTTTCTGAGCTTAATGCGGCGTGAGAAGATCCACCAAACCGATTGATAAATTCGCTGGCAGGAAAGGGTTTCCCAAATAACAAATGGTTGCTGATTTCATTCAAATCCTCATCAAGTAAGAAGGCTAAACTCCCACGTCTTAAGATTTTAGTTTCGGGGATTTCCGCGGGAACACAGGTCACGTCTTCGCCTTCGGGACAGTAGATACGCCAGTGTTGTCGAAGTTCCCCCAGCCATCCGGACTTGCAGCCAAAAAAATAATTCTGATACCCAATAATTAAGGGGGGATCTTCCGGGTATTGATACGACAGAAAATCTATAGAAGGAAGCTTCTCGTAAAAGATCCTTTGAACACGCTCCGCTGGCACGTCCTTCGCAATAATAGGTATGGGCGTGAATTGTGAGGTATAGGGATTAAATGTAATCGGGGTATCGTGGAAGTAAACATTCTTACCGTTAAAATACACTCTCTGGGTATCCTTCTTCACTGCTTCCACTGTGAAAGAAAGGAGTCGGCTTTTAAAAAACTCCCTGGCCCGAGATTTACGACTCTCGTTAATCTCATACTGTCGAAAATGAGAGGTTGTCACCAGTTCGTCTGGAAATCCGGCCAACATTAAATCTTTGCCCCAGATTGTAATTTGGCGCCTTCCATCTAAAGCCTTATGCATACTGTCGGGCAAAATGGAGATCATATCCACCTGCAAACGCAAAGACTGCGAGTTAATATCCACATCGATACTTTCTATAACTGGTTTTCCTATAATGACAGAATTCCAAATTCTGCTATCTCTAATCATGAACAGTCCTCCCACTATATATTCAAAAGTTCATTGCACGGGATGTTCCAGTACTTGGCAATATCCCGAATCTCGTCAAGTTTCTTAAGTTTCTTGTCGTTCATTTTATAGAGCACAATTTCGCAGGTAGACATTCTCCGTCGCGGGCGATTCCAATCAATTTCCATGGCCCAGATTGGAATGATACCCAAAGCATTAAGCCTATTATCTACATCATTGTCACGATCGGCAAAAATCAATGCTTTGCGGCCTTGATATGAAGCGAGATCAATTTTGCCACATGACTCGTCCTTAACTTTCAGAAGTTCTCGACGTTGTGGTTGTTCCTTTATTTTGGGAGAAACCAAAGTCTTTCTTTGCTCTAGTTTCTGCTCTAGCTTCTGTTTTAGTGCCTCTATTTCTTTGTCTTTTTCTTCCCGTTCCCCTTCAAGCTCTCTCACTCTATTGCGATATTTTCCAGTTTCTTCTTTTTCTCTGATCCCTTGAGATTTTAAGGCTACCATATCAATCTTGAGTTTTTCTAATTGTCCCTTGGTTCTAAGCCCTTCAGTAATAGTTTTTCGCAGCTTATTTTCCAGAGTCCTTATCCTCTTATGGAGTTCTTCAGTTTCTTCTGTCATCTGTTCTTCAGCAGGCATCTTTGATCCAGAAGTAACCTCTATCGTTTCTTTTTCTTCCCTAGCTTCAATCATTTCTTCAGCCTCTCTAGTCACTGCCGCAACTGCTTCTACCGTTTCTACCGTTTCTACCGTTTCTACTGTTTCTAACGCTTCTACTGTTTCTACCGTTTCTACCGCTTCTACCGTTTCTAACGTTTCTACCGCTTCTAACGCTTCTACCGTTTCTACCGCTTCTAACGCTTCTACCGCTTCTAACACTTCTACCGTTTCTACCGCTTCTACCGCTTCTACCGCTTCTACCGCTTCTACCGTTTCTACCGTTTCTACTGTTTCTACCGCTTCTAACACTTCTACCGTTTCTACCGCTTCTACCGCTTCTACCATTTCTACTGTTTCTACCATTTCTCTTGCATCTATCATCTCTACTGCCTCTCTAGCTTCTATTATCTTTTTATCTTGCTTGGCTTCTATCTCCACTGTGATCTCAGCGCTCAATGCTACAACCTCTTCTTTGTCTTTCTCGGCTTGGCGATATAATTCTTCCCCCATTGCTTTAATCTCTTGGTTAGAACTTAAGGTAAGCATATATCCAACCTTAAATCGTTCTTCTATTGGAATATCTGCAGAAGAAACCATCATATTCATCTCCTCATGGAATGTTTCTAACTCTTTTCTTAGTTGCCAGTTAACTTCTTGCCAGACTTTGACTATGCCCTCTGGTTTTCCTTTCGGAGGGGATAAAATCTCCTGAATAATTTCGTTCTTTGTCAGCCTTATTCTGCGTTTTAATTTCTTAGCCAAATCCTTCAAAACATCTTCTGGGAGTCCATTCAGGATCTGCTCGGGATCATATCGAATATTGTCCATGAAAATCCCTCCCTTGAATTAAAGCATCTATAAAATTTTCTGCATGCGCGCTCTAATTCCTTCCTAATATTTCAAAAAAATAGGGATAATAACAGGAACCCTTTCCTCTCTAAAAGCATACATTATAACGAAGCAATTGATAATAGTTATCTTTTTATATAAAAGGAGGACTAAAGCATGTGTGGAATCGTTGGGTTGGTAGGTTGGGAACGCGATCTAACTCTCCAAAAGGAAGTTCTAATCCGTATGACTCAAACACTTATACCCCGGGGACCGGATGCAGAGGGTTACTGGCTCTCCCCTCGTGCCGCTTTTGGACACCGCCGACTGGTTGTTGTTGACCCTGAAGGAGGTTGTCAACCGATGATTCGTCAGCGAGGCGAACATACGTTTACCCTCATCTATAATGGCGAGCTCTATAATACACCGGAGCTCCGTCAAGAACTTTTAAACCGCGGCTACCATTTTGAAGGGCATTCTGATACGGAAGCCGTACTTCTCTCTTACTTAGAATGGGGTCCCTCCTGCGTTGAGCGTTTAAATGGAATTTTCGCCTTTGGGATCTGGGACAGTCAAGAACAGCAGTTGTTCGTTGCGCGTGATCGCCTGGGAGTTAAGCCACTCTTTTACTGCGAACAGTCTGGTTTTCTTGCTTTTGCTTCCGAACTTAAAGCTTTACTGAAGCACCCGGATATTTCCCCTATCATCGGTAAGCAAGGATTAGCCGAGGTCTTCCTCGTCGGCCCGGCACGCACTCCAGGAGTAGGTGTTTACGATGGGATTTCCGAATTAAAAGCTGGGCATATTCTTTTATATTCTGCGCATGGTCTACAAATTCGCAGGTATTGGGCACTTCCTAATAATGTCCATGAAGATGATCTTGAGACGACGACAACTAAGATCCGCGCTTTATTTCTCGATACCGTCCAGCGGCAGTTGGTTTCAGATGTGCCCATCGGAACCTTACTCTCGGGCGGGCTGGATTCGAGTGCCATTACAGCCATCGCTGCACAGTCCTTTGCCCAAGCTGGAAAAGGACCTCTTCCAACTTTTTCTGTTGATTATACTGATAATGACAAATATTTTCATGCCAATGACTTTCAACCCGGTGCAGACGGGCCCTGGATTAAACTCGTGTCCCTTGCTTTCGGAACTCAGCACACCAACATTACCTTTGATACCCCTGAACTCGTTGAAACGCTTAAAGCAGCAACACTTGCTCGCGATCTTCCTGGAATGGCGGATGTCGATGCTTCTTTATTGCTCTTTTCTCGGGAGATAAAGAAACAGATTACAGTGGGTTTATCCGGTGAATGTGCCGATGAAGTGTTCGGCGGATACCCTTGGTTTCATCGCCAAAATGCCCTCGATGCACAAACCTTTCCCTGGGCTCTGAATGTGGAAAACCGTTTGCAGGTGCTTTCCCCCGAACTTATAGAACAACTCCAGCCCCATGCCTATTTATCGGAACGTTATGAAGAAGCCCTTGCTGAAATCCCCAAGCTTCCGGGTTCTCTTTCCGCGCTTCACCAAGACAGTAGATCACTCAAAGGCAATCTGCAACGCGAAGCCCGGATCCGTGAAATCACCTACTTAACCTTGACTCGTTTCATGCCTACCCTTCTCGATCGCAAAGACCGCATGACAATGGCTACTGGACTTGAGGTACGGGTTCCCTTCTGTGACCATCGCCTAGTTGAATACGCCTGGAACATTCCTTGGGAGATGAAAGCACTTGAAGGCAGAGAAAAAGGACTTCTCAGACATGCCCTCACTGGGGTCTTACCCGATGATGTACTTTGGCGTCGCAAAAGCCCCTATCCCAAAACTCATCATCCTAGTTACCTGTCAGCCGTCCGCACCTGGCTTAATGAAATCATTGCCGACAAAACCTCACCGCTTCTTCCCTTCCTTAACCTCTCTGCCCTTCGGGATCTCATGAAGCTCTCAGACACTATACCTTCTGGTCGACCATGGTTTGGGCAATTAATGGACATTCCCCAACTCTTCGCCTACCTTATTCAAGTGAATTATTGGTTACTGGAAAACAACGTTATGTTTCGTTAAAGTAGGGGCACGAGGCATCGTGCCCCTTTCTGTTGTACCCTTGAGTGTCTTAAGTGCTTTGCTCGGAATTAGCACTCGTCAAGTTTTCTTTATCGGAAGACGTTCGCTTGACCTTAACCTTGGTAATCCTAAATCCGATCACCTCCATTACTTCAAAGTAAAATCCATCAAAATAAATTTCATCCCCCTTACTTGGCTTTCGACCTAAGCGGGAAAAGACATATCCCCCAATTGTCGAGACCGTTTCTTCCTCCAGTTGAATATCAAGCAATTCTGAAACTTCTTCCATTAAAATCCGGCCATTAAGCATATATTCATTTTCTGCCAATTTTTGAACAAACGGCTGCTCCAGTTCAAATTCATCATAAATTTCTCCGACCAATTCTTCTAACATATCTTCAATCGTGACAAGCCCCGCTGAGCCACCAAATTCATCTACGACGACAGCCATATAAGTTCGTTGGCTCCGCATTTTTTGGACAAGATGCGAAATTGGCATTCCTTCAGGAACGACGAGAATATCCCGCTTAATCTGAGTAATATCCTTCCCATCCGACTGTTCCTGCAGTCGAAGAATGTCCCGCATATGGACTAAGCCAAGAACATGGTCTTTATCATCATCACAAAGCAGATACCGCGTATGTCCGTATTTTTTCATAAGGTCAAGAATCTTCTCAAACGTATCTTGTAGGAAGATACAGACCATATCTTGACGGGGAATCATCACCTCACTGGCAATTCGGTCTGAAAACTCGAAGACATTATCCAACAGTTTGCCTTCCATTTTATCCAGATAACCATGCCTTTGACTAGCCTCGACCAGCATTCGCAGTTCTTCTTCACTATGGGCTAAATCAGCCTCGTTGGCGGGTTCAATTCCCCAAATACGCACCACAAAGTTAGCTACACTATTAAGCAACCAAATAACGGGAAAAAATATCTTGTAAAAGTTTTTTAAAAATCCCGCAATCCCCAAAGCGATGTTCTCTGCTTTTTGAATTGCCAATGATTTAGGGACAAGCTCTCCCAGCACAATGTGTAAGAAAGAAATTAATAAAAATGCTATCACTACCGCTATGGTTTCTGTATAGAATCTCCCCCAAGCAGCCATACCCCCAAACAAGGGTGTGATTAGAGTCGCAACGGCCGGTTCGCCAAGCCAACCTAAACCCAAGGAAGCAAGCGTAATCCCAAGCTGACAGGCAGAAAGGTAGGCATCGAGTTTGGAAGTGACTTCGAGAGCTGTTTGTGCTTGGCGCGAACCATTCTCCGCAAGTTCTGCCAAATGTGTCTTACGTACTTTAACCATTGAAAATTCCGCAGCAACAAACACCCCATTAATTCCGACCAAAACTAAAGCACATAAAACCTTAAAGGCACTCCAGAGCAGACCTTCGATGATTTACTCCTCCTTTTAATTTCCGAAACACCCTAACCTGCCCTTATTTGTCCTAATGATCAAATGTTTATTATACATCAAGGCGTCAAACACTTTTGACGCCTTACAACCAGTTGCTTTCTTACTTCTTATTTCTGGCTTGTAAAATCGTTAAAACCGCTTCATCATCCTCTATTCCGATAATATGCTTTATCATATACTCATATCCGGTGGATGAGATAGGTGTCGCCACTTGCAACGATTCAATGTCAAACTCTTGCTCCTCCACTCTGTCGAGTTGAACGTCTAACTCATCCACTACTGGCGGCTCAGAGTAATCAACCTTCATAGGTAGTTTATCAGTTTTTTCTTCTTGAACTTTAGCATGAATAGCCTGTTTAAGAGCCGCGATGACGTCTTCATCATCTTCTACCCCGATCACAGTCTGCAATAAGTAATCCCATGGTAATCTGGATGAAGTAGGCTCAGCCGCTTCGTTGTCCGCTCGCTCTACATAGTCCGCGTCCGCAACAGCTACGTGCGTTTCGGCAAATAAAGTCTCCAATGAAAATATCTCACTTTCTAAGCTATCCTCCTCCGGAGAATGAGAATTTAGGGCTTCTGTGCCATTATCATTTAATAATACCTGCCTCAACGTTGCTTTTATAAAGGCACTTCTCTGCGCTGGTTCTAGCGGTTGCAAAGCTAGCCAAAGATCTGCCTCAGTTTCATCAAAATACAGCGGAATAAAGAAGTCCTGAGGAAGCATCATGCCGGTGTGTTTTCTCTCTTTGTAATATTATTGACTAGAGTTGCAGCCATAATCCGAAATCCAGTGGCATTGCCAAACTGCGGATCATCAATCAAAAGTTTATTTTCCAATTGTATGTGCTCAAAAACCATTTCGCCGACTTTTCCGGCCACGAGAACCGTGTGTAATTTGCCCAACATTGGCTTTAAGGCCTTCTTCACTTCCCGAGAGATATCTGTTCCCAACTGAGCGAGCATATTCTTCATGATCGGATTGAGATTAAGCGCCCCATTATTCCATGGATACAGTCCACCATTAACTCTAAAAATTTTATCGAGCTCTTTATCATCTGTTTCGATTGGGTTCTCGTGCTTGCTTGTCATTTCCTTGAGCTTTTCTGCCACCCCAATATAAGCCCATTTCAATCCTTTCTCGATACTGAAAGAATTCGGCGGATCAAGCATGACGCCATCATAAAAGGTAGCAATATCTGTCGTTCTAAATCCTGGATCAATAACCACGACATACCCACTAAAAAGTTTGGGGCTTGATGGAATTCCATATTCATTGAGGGTCTCTTTAATAAACACGCCATAGCTCTGGGGCAGAACTCGAGAACGCAGTATATTAAGTTGGCGTCTCATCCCTTCCATAGGACCCGAACGAAACTCTACTGAAAAAGACCCCTTTAACTCTGCTTCGTACTTGTCCTTTAAGCTGGCATAATATTTCACGGGTACACCTGTACCAAGATAAACATTTACTTTAGGGCTATGTTGAGCTAGGGCTAAAGCAACCACAAGCAGTGCAGTCGCTTCTTCATCCGAGGATTTGTCTTCATCCCAACAATAATGCGCTTCGTTTGGATTTAAACTCTCTGCTAAACTACCCATAAAATAATGCCGTTCCACACCTGTGGAATTGTTAGTCACAATCACGTCTAAGGAAGCAATCTGTGTTGCTAAGTCAGATCCTTTACTAATTAAGGTATTTCCCAAGGTTGAGAAGACCCGTTCATTCCCCTTACAAATTACGGCAGGAAATAAAACCTTCGTATCTCCGGTATCCAGTTTTATTGCTCCGAATCCCGGGTCTGCTCCGGCTACGAGAATATCACTTTCAAACACGCGCATTCCTCCTGTCACAAATTATTCTATAGTTATTATTTTCAAACCCGTAGCAGATGCTAGTACCTACCATTATATACGAAGGAAACACGCTTGTAAAAATGTTAATGAATATGTTCTTGAGATTAGAAAAGGGTTGTGTTATGCTAAAGGAAAAAATACTGTCATTTTAGGTGCCCTTAGGGGAGAATAGGGAAGTTCGGTTTAAAACCGACGCGGACCCACCACTGTATTCGATGAGCAACGCATAACCACTGGCATTTTGCTGGGAAGGTTACGGATTGAGCAATGATTCGATAGCCAGGAGACCTGCCTAAAATGTATACGTCTTCCCATAACGTGGGGAGCGGCGGTGATGACGGCAAAGTCCCGACCACAGAGTTATTTGTGGTCGGGACTTTACTTTTCCTGCAGATTATTACAAAATGAGAGGGGAAATAACCATGGAAAATTTATCAGAAGTTAAATTATATGCCCAACTTCAAGAACTCATCGCGAGGATTTCAGACCTTGACGAGGGTGCTATGCTTAAAATCCAAGCACGCTTAGATTCACTCACCAAACCTCAGGGAAGCTTAGGACAATTAGAAACTCTAGCCAAGCAACTGGGTGGCATCCAACGAACCTCTAGCCCCAAAATCTATAAGAAAGCCGTCCTCTTAATGGCCGGAGATCATGGCGTCGTCGAAGAAGGGGTAAGCGCCTTTCCGCAGGAAGTCACCCCGCAAATGGCTTATAATATCATGGGTGGTGGCGCTGGTATCAATGTTCTTGCCCGCCAGGCGAATGCCGATGTCTTTTTAACCGATGTTGGTGTTGCCTTTCCTTTAGATGGTAATATCATTCACAAACGGGTTGCCAACGGCACCCAGAACATGACTAAAGGCCCTGCCATGACACGCCAGGAGGCTCTCCAAGCTCTGCTGGTTGGAGCGGACGTTGCCGATGAAAAGATCCACGCAGGCTATAACCTTTTTGCTACTGGAGAACTCGGAATCGGTAATACTACCCCCAGTTCGGCTATTGTCGCCCTCTTAACAACTTCCTCTATCGAAGAGGTCGTTGGCCGCGGGACCGGAATCGATGATGCCGGATTAATCAAGAAACGTCGTGCGATTGAAAAGGCCTTTGCGGTAAATCAACCCGATCCAACAGACGCCCTTGACGTTCTTGCCAAAGTAGGAGGCCTGGAAATCGCTGCAATTGCAGGCAGCATTCTTCAAGCTGCCGCCAGCCGTGTTCCCATCGTGATCGACGGGTTTATCTCAACTGCCGGAGCGCTCATCGCCGCGAAACTTGCCCCCAAAAGCATAGCCTTTATGATCCCTTCCCACGGCTCAGTAGAAATTGGTCACCTTAAGGCCTTGGCTGGACTAGACCTGGATCCGGTACTTAACCTAAATATGAGACTTGGAGAAGGAACCGGAGCCGTTTTAACCTTTTATCTTGTCGAAGCCGCCCTTCACATTCTTGAAGAAATGGCGACCTTCGCCGATGCCGGCGTCAGCGAACAGTTAACCTAAATCCGTCCAGGTAAATCTCGATCCAAAAAACGAGGGGAGTAGGTAAAGGTGATCTCTCAGTTTACATTAGTCACAGGCGGTGCTCGTAGTGGAAAAAGCCGCTTTGCCGAACTTCTTGCTGCTCATGCCAAACGCCCCGTCGTTTACATTGCTACCGCCCAAATATGGGATGAAGAAATGGCCCTACGCGTCAAAAAACACCAACAACAGCGTCCTTCCACATGGCGGCTGATCGAGGAACCGCTAAACATTCGCGAAACCTTGATTCAACTTAAAGATGACGACGTAGTTATTCTACTTGATTGCGTCACGCTCTGGCTTACCAATCTTCTCTTAGCAGGACAAGCAGAGCAATCGCAACAAGCTACACCTTCCGGCCTTAATGGAGACGAATTTCCCCTCAGCTTACAAAACGACAATCCCATTGCTAACCATGTAGAACCTCAAATACTGACTATAGTTCAAGAGGTTGCTCAGCTTGCCCAAGCGATTAAACCACCAGTCATCTTTGTCACTAATGAAGTAGGGCAAGGAATTGTTCCCGAAAACCCCTTATCTCGTGCTTACCGAGATTTAGCCGGACGAAGTAATCAAATTCTGGCTCACAGTGCGAATCAGGTTTATATGGTCGTGGCAGGTTTCCCCATGGAGATTAAACACTCTGGTGAGAAGCTGCTTGCTTCTCTGCTCAAGGAGTGATTAGTTTGCGCGGATTTCTGATTGCCCTAACCTTCCTGACTCGGCTCCCTCTCCCAGCACCTAAAGTAGAAGTCTCCTCTGAGGAATTTTCACGAAGTTATCGCTATTATCCTTTGGTTGGACTGGTCATAGGGTTACTCCTCTGGCTTCTGGCGAAAGCGTTGACTCTTTATTTCCCACCTATAGTTGTAGGTGCTTTCTTGTTGGTTGCAGAGTTAATGCTGACCGGAGGACTTCATCTCGATGGCTTCATGGATAGTATGGATGGTTTACTGTCCGCTCGAAGTCCGGAAAGAATCTTAGAAATCATGAAAGACAGCCACATCGGAGCCCATGCTTGCATGGCCCTCACTGGCTTACTCCTTCTAAAATTCAGCCTGCTTGCCAGCCTGACTTCCACTCAGTTTTCCATCCTCCTGGTTATGCCCATGCTCTCACGCTGGGTATTTCAGATAGGGGTTGTCGGATTTCCTTATGCTCGCTCCCAAGGACTAGGCAAAGGTATTCATGAAACGACCCACTGGATTGCGTTTCTTTGCAGTGGCGGCGTGGTTTTAGGGATTTCTTTTATTCTCGCTGGATTTGCTGGACTCATTGCTTTTGGGATATGCGTCATCACCGTAACCCTTTGGGCTGCCAGGATTTCCTCCCTCCTGGGTGGATTAACCGGCGACCTCTACGGGGCTATTATCGAACTTTCAGAAGTTGTGTGCTTATTGGTGGCTTTTCCTTTTCTGCGCTAAAAATGGTTCGAATCTATTTTTATAGAAGTTATCGTAATAATCACCGCAACGTTAATAAATTAGAAAAGCCCAAGGTTAGTGAAAATAGACAAAAACCTTGCGCTTTTCTAGTTTTCGCTTTTCTAGTTTTATACTTTCCGGGTTACGCTTGGATTGCCCGAGCTAAACGTTGAATGCCCTCATCAATGATCTCCGGAGTTGAACAGGAGTAATTCAAACGCACCTCAGACGTCACGCGCCCGTCTGGGTAAAATACCGCACCAGGTACATAGAGCACATTCTGGCGAATGGTCTCCTGCACGTAATCAAAACTATTCGTTATTTTTTTGAAGCGAGCCCAGAGAAAAAGCCCTCCTGAGGGAACAATCATCTCCACCTCATCCCCAAGGTACTTTTCAATAGCTTGTACCATCGCGTTTCTACGTTCTCTGTAAACCGTGCATAATTTTTGGGTATGTGCAGGTAACAGCCCTTCATTCAAAAACTCAAGCACCGCACGTTGCGTGAGGTTATTGCTGTGTAAGTCCACGCCTTCTTTAGTTTGGCAAAGATGATCCAATATATCGGGATTCGCCACAACATAACCCACCCTCAATCCCGGGGCAAGAACCTTGGAAAAAGTACCCAGGTAAATCACATTTTCCCCTAATTCAATTAAATCAGGTAAGGCTTCTCCTTCAAACCGCAAATTGCCATAGGGGTTATCTTCAATGACCAGCAAATCATAGGCTTGTGCCACCCGGATCAATTCAAGCCTTCGTTCAAGCCCCATAATCTTTCCGGATGGATTTTGATAGTTGGGAATAAGGTATAAGAACTTTGGCGTCACTTGTTTCAGCATCTTTTCCAGTTCTTCCGGGATAATCCCCTGCGCATCACACGGAATCATCATCATCCGAGCTCGAAACGACTGAAACGCTTGAACTGCGCCCAGATAGGTGGGGGTCTCTACAAAAACAACATCCCCTGGGTCAAGAAAGGTTTGCGCTAATAAACTCAACCCCTGTTGACTGCCCGTTGTCACCACAATCTCTTCTATCGCAACTCGCTGGCCTCTTCTCTTATGCTGGTCTGCCAGCCACTGCCTTAGTGGAGGATATCCTGAAGTTTGCGCATATTGCAAGGCTGGTTTCCCTTGCTCTTCAAAAACGCGTTGAAAACAACGCTGCAACGCCTGATCTGGAAAAAGTTCAAGCGCAGGTAATCCTCCAGCAAAAGAAATCATACTGGGGTTCTGAGCTGCTTTTAATATTTCTCCGATAAAACTTTCTCCCGACGCTTCCATCCAACTCGCGTAGCGTATGACAACCACTTCCCCTCTCTTTAAAGCTTACCATGCACCATCAACTTTTTCACTAATAAAATGTCAAAATTCTTGATTTTTTTCATAACTGTCCCTGATTTATCCCCTTTGTTAAGACACTTGTCCTCTCTTTAACGGAAGATCGTTCGTAATAAGAATATGTAATATCCACATATTTCCTTATAAATGTACAATTATAAGCTTTTAGAGTACACTAGAGATGGTAACTAGAATAGATTTACTTGAGACTTTTGGGGAAAGGAAATAAAGGACAAACGATGATAATCTTTATCCTCAATTTTTCTTTCTACGCTTTTGCAGGTTGGATCATCGAAACACTCTACCGTTCGATTTTGCAACGACAGCTTGTAAATCCGGGATTTCTAGCCGGCCCATTTCTGCCAATTTACGGATTAGTTGCAACCATAGCTACTTGGTTCTCCGGACCATTATCTCACCTTGCTTGGGAATGGCAGTATGCTTGGTTTGTGTTGTTAAGTACCATGCTCGAATATGTCGCCGGTTGGTTTTTTGAACGTTTCTTTCATTTACAACTTTGGGACTATCACTCAACACCCTTCAATTTTCAAGGACGTATTGCTCTTTCCTACTCTATGCTCTGGGGAGTCTTAGGCCTGGTGTTTCAGATCATCCTTAATCCGATAGTTCAACTCCAAATACTGCGTATCCCCAGTCCCGTTCGTTCTATTTTGGCGATTATCTTGACAACCTATGTTATTGGGGATATTATCCATTCCACTCTTTTGCTCCATCGCTTAGAACACTTTGTGACCCTGTTCCAAGAACGATATGAACGTTTGGAATTTACTCCTTTTCATCGTGTTTTTTCTCCATATCGTCGCCTACTGCATACCTATCCCAAAATGCGCCATACTGTAAGCGAGAAGATGGCTTTGCTATATGCCAAACAAGAAGCACTCGAACGCTTCTTAAAACTTCAGCGCCAAAAAATCTACAATTCAAATGGGGGAAACGATCCCCACTCACACAGTTAGGAAGGTGAATCCCTTGAGTTTGTCAGAGCGCGTCGAAGACATTTTAAACCACGAGGAATACAAACAGTTGGCTTCATTTACTCATCACCGGCCATTTACGACACTAGAGCACTCTCTCCGGGTTGCTCAGATAGCGTATAACTGGTCCATACGCCTTGAAGGACCACTCCATTTAGATACACAAGCGATCACTCGTGGTGCCCTCCTCCATGATTTTTTCTTATACGATTGGCATCACATGAGGCCCGATGGAGCAAGATGGCACGGTTTTCGTCATCCTCGTATCGCCTGTCAAAATGCCGAACGTTGTTTCCCACTAAGCGAAAAGGAAAAAGACATTATTTTAAGCCACATGTGGCCACTCACCGTGCGCATGCCTCGTAGCCGGGAGGCTTTTCTCGTGATGATTGCCGATAAGATGGCATCGATCCAGGAATTTCGCTTTAAATTCAAGCGCGATCTTCCACCCTCTGAACGGTACACTTCTCTTCACCTTATAAAACACCAGTAACGAACAGAAGTAACGGCATGCTTTATTTTATAGCATGCCGTTTTCATATTTTACCCGTCAGTTTATGCTCTCCGGAAAGTCCCTTTCGCCATCCATGACTGATACCTTAATTATATGTATTTTCCGTAACAATTAACCCTTTACCATTTTGCTTTCCGACATAAAGCCGCTGATCCGAAACCTTATAAAGCGATTCATAGTCCTTAGCTTCGGTAGGGAACTCTGCTACGCCAACACTTATTCCTAAACCGTACTTTTCCAAACCCAAATTATTTTTAATCCGTTCCATAAGTTTCATCGCATTCGAACCCAACTTTAGGTCCGTTAAAATGACTACGAACTCATCTCCACCAGTTCGGGCAACAATATCTTCCTGCCGAACAGATTTCTGAAGATTTTGTGCCATATGACGCAACGCCAAATCTCCAATTGGATGCCCTTGTGTATCATTTAGATTTTTAAACCCGTCCAAATCAAGAAGCAAAAAAAGAAATGCCGATCCACGCCTGAGTGTACCTGCCATTTCCCCTAGAACCCGTTGCTCAAACCCTTGGCGATTCAAAATGCCCGTTAGACGATCGGTCGTCGCCAGATGCTTGAGTTCTTGTCGTTGTCGGATCGTCTCTAAGGCCATACTTAGCATACGCACAAATGCAGAGAGAATCTCCTGGGTCTGTTCAAGGTCTCGCATTCCGGAGTCTATCAGCCAGAGTTCCCCAACGGTCCCACAATAGGTTGAGATCGGCTGAATCAAAATCCTTTTCACAAGATGAGGCATATCTTTTTGCTCATTCTCTTTAAGAACCCTCAGCGTTGGTACTACATTGGGCACATAACCCAAGGGATAATTAATTTGTTTATCTTTTTGAATCCATTCTTTCCAAACTGACTCAAACTGCTTAAGTCGGCCAAAGGGCGCCCGTAATTCCCATACCCCCACCTCTTCCATATGAAAGAAACCAGCCTCCAGGTAAAGAATCTCCATAGCCATTTCTCCAGCCTCAGCTAACAATTGAACTTCCGACACCGCTTTAACCAAAATCTCTGTTCCCCGAAGGAGCAGGGACAAAGCCTGTTCGCGATCAAGTGCTGCTAAGCGGAGCTGTTGCTCATAAACATTGGAGGAAATCAGCGGAATAAGTTGTTCTAACCAATAGACACTGTCATCATCGAAGGCTACAGGATCATCACTGAAAAGCGTGAGTACACCAAGCAACTGACCAAAATGGATAAGTGGAACACTCAAAATCCGCCGCACACCAAATTCCTGCAGAATTTCGCGCCAAGCCGAAAAACAGTTAGTCCTTCCAGAACCAACTAGCTGGGTCTCATTACCCGCATCATCAATTTCATGAAGCATCATTTGCGCACCTACTGCCTGCCCTGCTACTGACCGCTCTACATAGGTATGAAAGACAGTTGGCAGGACATCCGGTAAAAACTTTTGTTGGGTCTCACTACGGGCACTGATGGCTAGAGATTGAAATTTTTCGTCTTGCCACAACCAAATCCCGGCAATTGTGGAGTTGAAAAAATCAAGCCCTCGCTTGGTCAAAATTCTTAGTGCACCTTCTAAATCTTCTTCATGATGAATTTCCTGAAGAAGTCCAAAAATGTCTTCGGGTTTCAGACTGTTACTGTCTGATTGGAGTGGCATGGGCTTATCACCCTTTCATTCTCGTGTCAATTATTGTTAGTAACATTTTATCATAAACTACAGAAAGAAAAACCATTAATTAACCTCGATATTATTTTTTCATGACTTTGGTATCACTTCTCTTCAGAAATTCTCCGCCCTAGCGAACAGACTACCAAAGCAACCTAAAGCAACCTAAAGAATCCGCTGAAACAAGGCGCTTTCACGGTCAATGAGCTATCATGAGATCACGGAATATGTTACGATAATAAAACACTAGCTTACACTATCAATCTATTTTAGGGAGGTTACCCCTTGAACAAAAAATACTTCTCAGGTCTGACGTTGGTGGTCTCCCTCACTTTTGTGATTTTACTTTATCCAGTACTCCAGCATCCCTTTGCTTTACATACTTTTGTCACACAATGGGGACCGATTAGTATCTTTCTTGACCTGTTTATCATAATGCTTCTAATGCTTTTTCCAGTCGTCCCCTTTGTTTTAGTTGCTGGGGTCAACACCCTTCTTTACGGGTGGATCGGCGGGTTTTTGCTCTCCTTGAGCGGAAGCTTATTAGGTGCTTCTTTAGGTTTTTGGTTAGCCCGAACACTCGGACAGACTTGGGCACAGCCCAAGGTAGCAAAACTTGGCAAATGGGGCGCTCTACTTAGAGGAAATAGCTTTACTGTTGTTTTTCTCTCGCGACTTATTCCGATTCTTCCCTCTGCCGCGGTAAATTATGCTGCTGGCTTATCCCTGATGACCTTTCCCTCATTCTTGTTAGCGTCTCTAGTTGGTAAAATTCCGATGATTGTTTGGGAATCTTGGGTAGGGCATGATTTATGGCACATCTCACATCATCCTGGTCGGTTACTACTAGCCTTAGCAATTGGAGTGCTCCTGTTTGGCTCAGTAGGATCCTATTGGTATTTTTCCAAAAAATTCCCGAAAAATCCTCGCTTAATTTAAGAAGTAATAATAACCTCAAGGAGGTTATTATTACTTCTGATTATTTTTCCTCACCACGAGCAATTTTGGTGATTTCCAAAGCATCCTCTTGGTAAATATTAGTAAGTAACCAGCGGTCGTCCTGCCAAATAAACTCCCAAAATTCTGTATAATAGAGCCTATGCGTATTGTCTCCGGATATCTGCCTTTCAGAGGCATCGACGGTATAATCAATTAAACTCGCTGAAACCATAGCCATGAAATGTTGGGTCTGCTCATCTAAATGACTGTCGATAAATTCGATATCCCCGGTGTTCAGCACAGGTTCTTTGATCATATTTCGCTCTCCACGCGTTTTCATCCCCTGAAGATCTGTCCGGTACTTATTACCCAAGGGTATTGTTAAATAGTCATTCGCTGCCGAAAGGTCTTGGCGGCTCCAAGCATCTTGCAACCAGAAAAAGACCTGACGGACCCGTCCGATCAGAAAATCCCGATCCCAGCGTGGAAAGGTTTCTGAAAAATAGCGCATATTTTCGCGCGTAAAGTCGATTGCCTTCCCAAAACGCTGCAAATTATCTGAGTTTGTGATAGGTCGACCATTGAGATCCAGTGGCGACTTGCCAGAATAGTCGTCTCTATTTCCTTTGTCCAAAGGACGCCAACCAGGCTGTAATGGAGCACCAAAACCACGCCCCCTGCCTTGGCCGTTTCGCCGAGAAGAGAACAGCGCTTTAAAAACAAGATAGAGGATAACTACTAAGAAGAGGACACTTAAAAGCCCTCCCGATCCTCCTGAAGAATTCCCCCCCCAGAAAAAGAACGGTAAAGGAAAGAAGCCACCAAGCCCTCCAGACGATCCGCCTGAAAATCCTCCCCCGGAGATAGACCCACCGCTAAAACTTCCCCCAGAACTTCCGCCCAGACTTCCACCCACTCCTCCGCCCCCACGTGCTAAGGCAATAGAAACTTGGCTCACAAGGAGCATGAAGGTTATGAGGGCAACCGTAATTCGTTTTTTTCCGGTCATTGCACTTTAAGCGCGGCCTTAAGTTTGGCCAGCTCATCTTCAACGTCTGAATTCGCTTTGTTCTTTTCCAATTCGGCAAATTGATCCTCAAGGGTGTTAGTGCTCACCATTGCGCGGGAAGCCTTGGCTTCTGCCTCCATGCGTTGAACCCGATCTTTCATTCGATCAATATCAGCCAAGGGATCATGTGTGGAGAGCCCGGATATTGCTTCATTTGCATTTTTCATCGTTTGAGCTCGGCGTTGGCGCATGACCAAGTTATTTCGTTCCAGCTTTGCCTTTTCCAATTTTTCCGTAAGAATTCGGAGGTTCTCCTGAAGATCATCAACGGCTTTGGCCTGGTCCATGAGCTGTGTTTTATAATCTAAGAGGCTTGCCTCTGCCTGTTTCTTATAGGTCAAAGCGGTCCGTGCTAAATCGTCCTTACCCTGTTGTACGGCAAGCATCGCCTGCCCGGTACGCAGTTCAATTTCCTTACCTAACTCTATAATACGCTCTTCAAGTTGAATTTTATCTGCCACAGCACGGTTAACTTGAATATGAAAATTTCGAACTTCCTCCATTGAGCGCTCGACATAGAGATTTAACATTTTCTCAGGATCTTCAGACTTGTTCACCATATCCATAATATTTGCTTGCAGCAGATCTTTCACTTTACTAAACAAACCCATAATGACCAGTCTCCTTTCGTTTTTTGCGAACCATAACGTTTGGATTGAGCTCAACCGCCTTATTATATTGAGTTCAGGGCAGGAGAGTACGTGGGGCGCTCTTAGTCTTAGTTTATCCTTTTTGAGATCGTTTGCAATCGTTACATAGTCTCCTCTCTTCTATTCTCCTCTCTTCAAGAAAATTCCTGTCTTGCCGAAAGTTATTTTACTTCTATTCCCAGAGCATCTAAAATACACTAATAACCATACTCCTCTGCGTAAGGTCATTAGTGTCAGCATGACTTAGGATACGTCGGGTATCTCAATACCGAGCAAATGCTTTGGCGATCACCTGATACCCTGTTACGTTGGGATGCACATGATCCTGACCAATCAGCAACCACTCTTTCCCTCTGAACTCACGATCCAAATAAACCCCATTAAATCCATAATGTTTTGCCCAAGTCACAATCCTTGAATTAGCATTGTCGATAACCCCTTGTGCCAATGCCATATATAATGCGTATGGGCCCGCAGGCAGAGGATTATAAAGAGTGGCCACTTTAACTGTAGCAATAGGGTTAAGCCGCCTGACCTCTTCTCCAACTTGCGCTAGGTTTTTGCTCAGGTTATTAAAGATAATGGGTAACTGCGCTGTGTTAATGGTTTGATTGATATTCCCAATAAGATGAAGCAAATCATTGGAGCCGATCGTAATTGTAATCAGAGAAGCCTGTGCAACAGCGCAGCGTAGATTGCGATTATTCTTTAACGAAGCAAGCAGTCCACTTGTCGTTAAACCGTTTACCCCTAAGTTAAGCATGCTCAGATTAAGGTTATGCCTTCTCAGAAAATCGGCATATAACTTTGGAAAGGCAACTTGAGTTTGAACGCCATACCCTGCAGTAATCGAATCACCCAAAGCCAGATATAAGTTCACTTTATCACCGCGCTTTCAAAGCATCTATAGTTATAAGGTATGCATGTTTACCATGCTCTGTCACGCCCTATAGAATAAACCTCAAAAATTATGAGATGCTAAACAAAACATATTAGGGGAGGTCTCCATGAGTACAGCTTGGGAACATCTAAAAAAAGGAAATACCTCATCATTTTATGCGGCCATTGGCAACCTCTTCCTTGTCATTCTTAAAGGGAGCGCCGCCTTAGTAAGTGGGAGTGGTGCCATGTTTGCCGAAGCTATGCACACCGGCGCAGACACCGTCAACCAAATCTTTGTCTTTATTGGCAGTATTCTCGCCGAACGAAAACCAACTCTTCGTTTTCCGACCGGCTTTGGACGTCTAATCAATGTGTTCTGCATGGGGGCTGTGATTGTCGTTACCATTATGGCCTATGAGACAGTGCTGGAAGGGATTCATTTAATCCAATATCCAACTGTGATTGGAAAAATAGGCTTCACCATCTTTAGCCTTGGTACCTCTATGACCATTGACGGGTATGTTTTAGTGAAGGCCATGCGTGAAATTGCTCGTGAAACACATACCACGGGCAAGGGCTTGGGCTTAATTCCAGTTGCCTTTAAAAATGTAAAACGAGCCTCCCCGCCGACCCGTCTCGTTTTCTCTGAAGACCTTGTGGCCACATTTGGAGCAATACTGGCACTTGGGGCTATACTTATAACCCACTTTACACAACTCAAAGCGTTGGATGGGTTCGCTGCCATCATCATTGGCTTGCTTATGGGTGGGGTTGCCTTTCGAGTTGGATATGACAATATGGTCGGGCTCATCGGTGTCTCTGCTCCCAAGGAAGTTGAAGACAAAGTCTCACAAATTATTTTCTCCGATCCGGATGTTACAGATATTAACAAAATGCGCATCCTCCAAGAAGGACGTTTCTATCATGTCGAAAGCTACATCGAACTTCGTCCCGGCTTAACCTTAGCGATGGCTGATCACATTAAATATAGAATCCGAGATCAGCTCTTGGCTTATGAGGATGTCACGGATGTCACTTTGGGAATCTTTGAAGATAACGGGGTAAAGGATTGGCGACCACGAGAGCCTACTCCCCTATAAGTCTGCAAATCCGCCTAAAAATTATTCAACATCCCCTAATACCTTATCATAGCAGTTAAAGAATTTTTCTTTTCTTAAAAAATTGATTTCCCCAATAAAATTATAACCACATTTTATAAATAGAGCCCTCATTTTTTGATTGGTTGAATAAGTGTCCGTTCTCAAATAACGCTTACTATTCGTCTGAGCTAAATCTTCTGCAAATAGCAAAAGTTTCTGACCGACACCTTTTCTTCGGTACTCAGGATCAACCGACATTCTATGGATAACCATTGCTTCCTCTTGCAAGGACCAATTAAGTCCTCGATATTCAGCAGGCTCTACTTTATTTACACAAATAAAAGCAATCAGCTTGTCATCTCTTTCTAAAACAAATAAATCACCTTGGCTAATATCACTGCTAAAATCCTTTTCCTGAGGATAGTTCTCATCCCATTGATAGTTATTGTCAGAATGCATTTCTACAATGGTTTTGCTGATAATGGCCATTATTTCCTTGATATCCTCTGGTTTTGCCTTTCTGATCATGCCAAAATCCCCTTTACAGGCTTCCTATCCTACACCTCTACTTGTCATCGGTAGCTCTGCCATCACCAAATACCGGAATAACCTCTCCTAAAAATGTCGGTTTTGGTTTGAAGATCTTAACCATTAAAAAATCTTTATTTCTGGCAGCTATTTCTCTAGCTTTATATTGATACATAACTGGCCCATAATCCTGCAGATCGGAAGCAACCCCATAAGCCTCCAGCCCTAATTCCCTGGCAATAAAGACGGCCCTCATCAAGTGGTATTCTTGAGTCACAATAATGACCTTTTTCACCTGAAAAATGTCCCTTGCTCGGTATAAACTTTCGTAAGTGCTAAAACCAGCATGATCCATAAAAATATCTTGATCAGATATACCTCTAGCCATAAGAAACTTCTTCATGGCATTAACCTCATCATAATCTTTGCGGCCATGGTCCCCACTAACAATCAATTTTTCTGCTTTACCCTTCTGATAAAGCTCTTGCGCAACTATCAAGCGATCATTTAGCATCGGAGAAACAGTACCATCCGGAGTAACATAGGCCCCCAAGACAAGGATAGCATCCGCTTTTGGTACATCGTTAGCTCCTACTATGTAGTCCATCCCTTTTTGTTCAACATACTTGTCCACGATTAGAACGGAAACGATTAGGACAAGCAAAATACCAATTAAAACAGCTAAGACCCGCTTCCAATACTTCTTCAAATGTAACGCTCTCCGATCAGGTCTCTCAAGGTCTCTAGGCTCACTTCTACGTCCTGACAAAATTGGCGATAGGTTCGATTCTTTTCAATAAGTTCACGAATCATCATCAGCTTACCTCCCTTAAGTTATAACTAATCCAGCCTTCTTTTTTAACAGAACTTGACAGCAATCATGATATAAGCACCAACTCATATACTCCATAGTTTACTCGCCTGTACCAACCATATTAACATACCCCTCATTCTCAGTATAGCCTGTTTAAAGCACAGAAACCATCAATTGCTCGTCATTCCCTTATGCAGCTGATTCACATAATTAACCGACTGGAATAAATTATTAGTAAGCCTGCATCTTAAAGCGCTGATCTGGTTTTCATTCTTGAATTTGGAGAAATGCAAATGGATGTTCTCAAGTATTACGGGAAATTTTATCCTTATAACACATTGTTGTTAATAATTTCATTAATTCTTTTGAGATTATTATACTTCTTTCTCAAGCCCTATCTACCTCATCGAGAGGAGACGTATAATGTCTAATATTTTTATAGCCAAAGACCTAGCCCAACCTATTGATATCGTCGAACTTCTTTCCGCTGGAATACAAATATATTACCCATTAACAACGTATCTTCAAGTAGGTATTCTATTTGTTCCTCCAATTGGCCGTATTAAAATCTATATTCAACAAGAAGCCTTAACCGAAGATATCTTGATTCAATTTAAAGTATTTGAACTTCATGTGCCTATTACTTTGTTTTTATTGTTTTTCAATTTAGGTATAGCTCATTTTTATTCCAATAGTTTCCTTAGTTATTTAGGGAATTTAAAGGCAAGCATACAAGAAACTATTACAAAACAGCTCCAGAGGAATCTTGGGGACGCTTTAATAAACGTCAAGGCCTTAGAAAAAGAGGAAGCGCCGGGAAAATAGATGGCAGGTGTTTTAATATGCTGTTGGGTATCGGTTACGCAGTTCCATTTTCATTCTTAGGTATCGTTTTATCATTTGTTGTTTTCTCAGTTGTATTCTTAGTGACTATAGTTATTAAACAACTCTTGGAATATCAAGACTTTATCTGGTAATGCCGAAAGGAGGAGTAGTATATGAATCCAACCTTCTATTCACCAACCCCACAACCCAACCCAGCCTATTGGCAAGCACAGCAGCATGGTTTAGCCTCTTTCTCCGCAACGTGTAAAAAAAAGAAAACCAGAAACCTTCTTATTCAATCTTATTGGGTTATATGGCTACTCTTTTCTTTTATAGTAGCTTATGTCCTAGGGTTTCTTATCCTTGAAAGTTCCTAGTCTTTGTACACATTCCGCTGCCTACCTTCAGAGAACTCATAGGACAGAACAAGGAATAACCTCCATTTACAAAAAAAGATAGCCCTCAACAAGCTAACATACTTGGGATTAACTTGATGACACTCTCTTAGCTTTGGATAATGCGAGTTAGAAAACAAACCATAATACCATCCTAAAAATGTGCCTTCAAAAAACATAAAACTAAAATCGCAACTACCGTAATTATCAATACAATAAACTGAATGAAGCCTACAGTAATTCCCTCATTAGAAACAGGATGTTTTTCAGCCGGTATCCAGTGCCTGGAAATTTCAATAACATTTGCCAAATCTTCATTTTCATAATAAGTTTCATAGTGACCTTCAATTTCGATTTTTTCTTCATCTTGGGATAGTTTTGTTGGAAAGTTTATAATTTTAGCTGCCATTAAGCAACCTCAGTCGTTTGAATATTTTGGTTTAATACGTTAATTTTACTCATTGCTATAAACCCCTCTTCTTTGCTTTTCTCTTCCGTACAGGAAAGGCTTCCCTTTGGGGAGGCTTTTTATTTTCATTTTTACTATATTGGATATTTTCTTCTTTGTCAAGAAAATATTATCATTAACTTTAATGGTAATAGCAGACAAGTGTATTGTAACATACACTTTATAATATGATTGTCATTAAATCGCCTTATATTGCAGTTAATATATATTAATTAGTATATAGGCTTAATTTAAACATGTGATGCAAACAATTAATAACACGCTTAAAAAACATTCCCACTTTCAAGTAAGCATCTTAATAAACGCAAACAAGACCAAGCTGTTTAAAACGTCTTGGTTCCGTTTTATATCTAAAAATAACGGCAAATCACTACCATATTATTCGTTTTCTTCATTATCATTTCACTTTTTTAATTCCACTCTTTTAATTGACTTTAAGAATTAACTAAACCCTGTGAACCAAGAAAAATTCCTAATCCTACGATAAATTCGGTAATGAATTTTCGCCCTAAGGTTTAATCATCATTCAATGTAATCATCTTATCAGAGCAGGCGATGCTGGGATATTTGGCATTGCAGTTATTGATCTGACCGAGACTGGACAGCTGGCTTGGCTTGGCTTAGCTTTCCTTTCCTTAATCGGGACTGATCTCACTGCTATACGCCTGTTTTCCCGGACCTTGGCAAGCGACATGCAGAAGCAAAGCCGCCGCAGAGACGTCAGCAAACGATGTGCTTCCTTCAGTCTGACCACCACTTAATTCCCCCTGACCTTGGACAGTCAGGCTTATTTGCGTACAATTGTCTACCTTCCACTTCAGATAATAATGGTAACTTGAATCTAAAGGAATACGGTAATAACTGAGATAGTCAATAGTCAAATAGTCCTCAATGATTATGATCACACGGTTAGATAGCAGCTTTTCCCGGCCAAGGCACGTAAGGGTATAAGTGGTTTCCTTGAGGATTGGAGTTACAATCACCTCTCCTGCATTAAGGCCAGTGTTGTCTTGGGGGGAGCATTCGAGACGCCCGATCCCTTGGTTAAGGTAAACATGAAAAGTATTCTGCAGGGTATAAGAAAGCTTAACCGTTTCACCATACTTAACATTATTTTTGTCAGCCTTGTAAGTGATTATCTGCGGCTCTTCAACCAATACGGAACAGTACTCCCGGTAAATATCCCCCGCTCCTTGGGTCATTTGAAGGGCAAAGGAAATACTTTCAGTAAGCGCATAGTCCAATTCGCCTTGCTGGGGGACTGACTTACCCTCCTCCTCATCGGCACTCGGTAGGAAACGACAGTCGGATAACAGACCTAAGGCCTCCCATTCCAATTTGACCGTATCCAGAATACCGGCCGATCCGCGCTTGCAGGTGAAACGCCGTACGTGAGGTGATGAAAATTTTTTGAGGACAGGAAGGTAGCCTAGGGCATTCTGTAATGAAGAATTGGGGCCTTCGTCCTGCTCATCTGTGTCGATATCTTTAGCAAGAATTGTGAGCAAAGACATTCTTTCCAGCTCACCGGAACAGGCAAGCTGGTCGAACTGGACGGCTGCGCTGTCTTCTGGGGCAAGCGCAACCTCATCCTGAGGGATTAACGCCCAGTAAACACCGTGCCGCCCGATGTCCAATACTTGGCGTACCTCCCAGCCCGGAGAAGTGGTGCAGACAATAGTTTCCGCCTGCTGTTGGGTGAGAAAGGCCTCCTCCCCATTTCCAACCGGAAAGTAGAAATAAATCCTTGCATAGTTCGCATGGGCAGTAGTGTCCTCAATATCTGGCAGGACGCCACCCTCTGGGAAAGCAAAGATGAGCGTCTTGTCTGAGCTGATATTTGTCAGCCGCAGCCGCAACTGGTTATTAACAAGTAACGTCTGGTACGCATTATCTGCCGTAGTTACGCTTTGGCTGATGATGCTGCTGTCTCCGCCCGACCAGCAAACGAGCAGGCTTCCAAGACAAACGTGGTTTTCCATTCGTCACGCCCCTCTATAATGGAATTTGGAATGTGGTGTTGTCAGCTTTCTGACCTATTGCGGTAATGGGTGGACAGGATTCCAAAGGAATTTCCCACCAGCCACTCGTCCCTTTATTCACGCGCTGACTATCAAGATTGGACGTGTCACCTAGAACAAAACATAGTGACTTCAAGTCTTGTGCCTCCCAGTTTAGTTGCAATATCAAGTAGGAACCGAAATCCAGGATAGTTTTTTCAAGCACACTGATTTCCTTATACCGACGCGGGAAATAAATGCTTCTGTCCACACGGTAGCGATAGCCAACACAAGACAGTTCCGCCTTCTCTTGGCTGGAGGAGACGGAACTGTTCCCAGCTGCGCCTTCCTTCACAGCGCCCATGTATCTAACCTCAGAAGCGTGGGCTGTATCCCACGCTACCTTGTCCCTTGCCGTGTTCAGAACAAAGGACTTGATAAAAGGCGGAACCATGTACACATACGTGGAGAGGCTAACGCTCTCCTTGTTACGATCAGCACGCAGGCAAAACTCCTCTGGTTTTTGCAGAACCCTCCGGTACTCCGCTGCCCCTTCGGTAATAGTGAATTCTCCGGGGCTAATTCTAGCGGTTTGCACCGCGCTTACCTTCCAGTTTAAGATGGCTTCGGCACCAGGCAGTATGACAGGATGCAGAGGGGAAAGACTATGAATTTGAACCGGGGCGGGATATTTATGGACTGGAAAATCTTTGTATATTCGCCCAGAAACATCAGAATTCCAAAGGTTAAAGAAGGTAAGCTGGATAATGGAAACACCCGTCGGGGCATAGGAGATGATATCTATTAGGGAAAAGGCTAAATACCCCAGCGCCTCCAGCTTTAACACGCTGCTTTCATAACTAATCCTACAAACGAGATTGCCATCGACTCGTCTCCATTGGGAGGCATTCCATCCGCCTTGGAGAGAAAGGTGGATATCCTCCACGTTCGTCAAATCCTTTGCGCTTTCGCCAATGGGCAGAGATATCTCAATATAAGAAATGTCGTTGATCATACTCCCACTCAATAGTTCGGCTTGGATTTGATCAGCGTTCAATCGGTTGGGATTACGCAGCTCGATACTGTTGCCGGGCAGCACAACAACATGGAAGGCTAGTCGGTTTAACGTGGGGCTAAGCTGCTTTAGCCCGATAGTTTCATTCACGGCGATGGCGTTGTTCTCAAGGCGTACAAGAAACGGTTCTGCCTCATTTCGAAGGCGTAAATTCCGCATAATAGTTATCACTCCTTTGGATCCGCCTTACGCAGCTTGAGCCATCCCTCGCGGGCGTAGGCCTGTTCACCAGGGAAAAAAGCACGTGCCTCGGAACGTTGCAGTTCTGTTATTACCTCCCATTCGCCAGTTTTGGCAAAACCGGTCCAATTCCACTGTTTTGCCTCCAAGCTAGGAAAGGGAACACTAAAGTCATCTGGAACTGCCAGAACTGGCGCGGTTAGTACGGTGTGGTACAGCTTTTGCAAGGCACGGGATACCACGGCGTTATCGATTCTTGTTGTTTTCACAGGCAGGATGCCGCACTCAAAATTGATTTCACCCAGAGGGTCAATCAGCAGGGTTAAAGTGGTGGGATGTCCATCCCACTGGGGACTCAGATCAATCCATCCTCTATTAGAAAAATATTGCTTTTCCGGCACCTGCTCCATCCTTAGATACAACGT
The DNA here is from genome assembly GCA_031292055.1 of Desulfosporosinus sp. Taxonomy (GTDB): domain Bacteria; phylum Bacillota; class Desulfitobacteriia; order Desulfitobacteriales; family Desulfitobacteriaceae; genus Desulfosporosinus. Next base: position 15,073 of record JARLHV010000074.1, on the reverse strand, counting down.
ATGGTAATCATGGTCAACAAAAAAACCAATTACCCCGTCGCTATGTTTTTCCGCTTGTCCTACCCATACTTGAATGGAAGCCTTCTCAACATCGACAGTAGCATATGGCGGTGTCGTTGAGCTTAAAATATCAATGGTTTTGTATTCCCCAGGTGGATGCATCGGTTCCAACCGAATGTTGGCCTGCACCAACGCTAAGGGGCGTCCCAGGTATAGGCCCAGCGCATTATCCTGCAATGCCGTGGCCGGATTGGTGTTCCACAGAGATTTATCAACACAGCCGAGCAGGTCGCTCAGCAGATCAGTGTGTTCTTCCCGAGCTGCCCATAAAATCTCGGCCAGGAAGGCGTTCAATTCAAGATTGATATCCACCGGCAGCTCAGCCGTTTCTCCTCCGTTTTCTGGCGGCAACTTCCATACCACAGGAAGGTCGGCGTTACCCACCCTCTGCAGACTCCCCAACAACTGCCCCGCACTGCTAAAGACTAATAGGCTGCTTTCCAGAAGGTTTGGCACCAGCCAAGCGCAGATAGGAGAGCTGCCCGGCTTATCGGCTGAAAGCCAATCAAACTTAAGGCGTAATGGCTGAAGGTGGCGGGGAGGAAGCATAATTCTTTTTTGAAATATGCTTTCATTGTCACGCAAATCATCGGACACTGCACAGCCATCCAGATCAATCGCTTGGAACTGCCCAAAGGAATCTATGATATCCAGTTTGTTGATCACCAGAAATCCCGCCCGAATGGGGGAAAACAAGGTATCGAACCGAGGACGTTCCGGCTGATAACCTTCCAAGAGGAGGCTGGTGGCCTGGGCTAGTTCCGGATTACCGTCTTCAAAATCAAACACAGGGAATTGCAATTGCAAATCCTGCATCATGAGCTGCTCGTGCAGGCCGCTCAAGGACTGAGAGAGGATACTAAGTGACTCGGTACCTAAGGTAGCGCCGAAGGCTTGCTTTGCTGCCTCAGACAATTGCACAGCTGCATGAGGGGTAATGAAGATCCGCCCGCTAAGCGACACCCCTTTGTCTGCAGGTATGTCCGGGCCACTGTACACAAAGTCCGATCCCCGCCGAGTCCAATTTTTCAGGCTGGGAACTTTGGCAATCACCTCAGGGTCGGGATAATAGTGTGCTTGCCATTCCAGATAGAGCGGAAACCAAGGCTGCTGCCAGTATTCCACTGCAGTCTTATCAGGGAAATCGGCATCCATCCCAGCCGCTTTACTCAATTCCGCGGATACATAACCCTTGGAAACGGCTGGTCCGATGAGGGCAGCCTGAAGCTTTTCAACCTGTTTGGCAAGCTGTTCCTCCTTAGCCTCATCCGCCATCTGTCCTGCCTTTTTAATTAGTAGCCGTGCAATCAAGCGGGAAAAGGAAGGACTGAGCAAAAGGCATTCCCTAACAGGCACAGCGTCGCAAGGACAGGCCGATGCCGCGATCTCCCCTAAGAGTAGTTCAGCGGCAGATATGGTGATGGTTTGTTCCAACAGGCCCAGTATGGGTTGAACGGTCATACTCGAAATTACTCGGTCACGAACTTTTAGCAATCCATCGTCTGAAAAACGCCCATCCAGGCCATGGGAAAAGCTGCGCGGGATGTTAGAGAGCAACAATACAATATTTCCGGGCTCCCAGTAACGCTGACCGCTCTGGTATGAACTATCAAATAAGAAATCAGCGGATTGGCAAAGTTGCCCTTCTTTCTCCGGGATGCGCTTTTCTAACTCCGCAACCACATCTCTTTGCTTGGTGATCGGATCCGCAAGCTCCTCGATACGGTTTTGGCATGCTTCCATCAACTTGCGGGTTTTAGGAGTCGGCCGCTCGCCAGATTTCAGCATATAGCGATACCAAAGATCATAGGCCTGCTTCTGCAAGTTGAAAAGGGTATATTGGGCGCTGGCAAGTTCCTCATAGAGTTTGTTGACCTCGTCAAGCAGGGACACGGTCTGTTCGTCCGGCTCCTGAGTAGCTGCCTTATCCCCAATTCCGGTCAGGGTAAGACGGCGCACCGGGCTTTGGTTGGCAAAGCGAGCGGTATGTAGTTGTTTTTCGGCCTCTATAACGCTATCTTGGTTTGCAGCCAGGGTGTGGTTCCCTGCCATCAGGTGCTGGAGCATACGCTCCCCCTGCCGGATTGCTGGCTTTTTCCACGCGAGCAGCGCAGCAAGGGCCTCAGCAGAAGTGTTGCCAATCGCCACCTCTGGCTTTTTTAAGGAGAATGGGATTTGGGAAGAATAGTCAGTCTCCGTATTCTCCCATACCAGGCCGCAAAGCATGCCCTGACAAATAGTCCGGGCGGGAAAGAAGGCGTTTTTAGGTGGATTCCAACTCAGCTTTTCCATACATTCCTGCGCATTGCTGATCCTGCTGAGCTGGTCCTCTGTACTGTCCGCATACCACCCACACACACAATAGCTCAAGTAGACACCGGTAAGAGGCTTGCCCGCTAGATCCAACATGTCATCATAAAATCCAAACACATTACGGCACGAAGGATAATAAGCAGTATAGACGGGATTTCCGGGCTCTACCGCGGTCAAAGGCGACAGGATTTCTTCCGGCGCGGGAGGTGCCAGCCCTTCTGCAGGGTAGCTCCGGCCTAGGTAACGATAGGGGTGTTTCAGATCCTTTAGTTCCGGACGGGACGGGCTGCCCACGTTCCAGAGATCCTCTTGCCTTGACGGGAAAAGAGCGTCTCCCTCTATAACCCAACTGCGCGCTGATACCGTTTCGGAATCATCTGCTGCTTTGCTGAGCCACAGCCGAGTCAACAGCCAGCGGTTAGGTACAGGCGGGTACTCTACATATTCCTGTCCGACCTTAGCTTCCTTTTGGACGCCTTGGGTCAGAGCGTCGGGAAGGCTCCAGTGCAGGTGTACACCTTTGGGTACCTGACGCGTAGACGTAAGCTGGCTGGGAACGTCTTCCCCCAGCGCGCTGAAGGTCAGTCGCTTGAAATCATCTGCAAGATCGGTATACCAGTCTCCCTGCGGAAGCCTGCCGACCATCATCCCCTTTAAGGTAACGGGGACATAGAGATAGTTATCCCCGTTCGTCATAGCCATCCCCTCCTTCTCTATAAAAATATTTGCGGTAAGCCTCGGTCAGCCTGGTCATTCCCGGGATGATTCGGTGATGTTAGCGCTGACAGGCCATTTGAACACCACGTGTGGGAATGCCTGAGCTTGATTGGGCACCTTGCTGCTGTCCCAATGGATAGTTCGGTATTGCTGCTTCAAACTACTATCTTGGTCAGTACATACAATATCGGCTGAAAACTGAAGGACAAGTTCATATTCCGCTATGCCTTTAGGGTTATCGGCCGGCAGATAGTTTTTCCATTCGGGGTCGAATCCGATCTCAATGCTATTGGATCCATTCATCTGAAAATGATTGAACCGTGGGTTTTTACAATGGAATAGTTGTTGCCCGCCCTTTTCTTGGAAGAACAGGGTGTAATCCCGTAGTTTTACAAACTTGTAGTTTTTGTTCAGGGTAATAATCGCCCGTACTGACAGATAGGTGTCTAGGACGTTATTTCCCTGCGCGTTTTTATAAACATCATTATCAAGATAACAAAGATCGCATCCCCCATCAAAGGCGTTTGAAACGGTAACCTCCGTGCGGCTCCTGAGGGAAGCAGGGGATAGTGGCTGCAGGCGGCACAATAGCTGAGGACTGTCAAGCAGTATTTCCAGATTCTTAGTAAGGGGCTCAGTCAGTACTAGTTCGCTTTGATCAGACAGCGTAGCTTGCAGATTGTATTCACCCTCTTGCTTATGAAAGTCTATATCTAGCACTCCCTCTGCCGTGCTGCTGTCGGGGAAGGGATAATTATAGGCGGCAAGTTGTTGATAGGGGAAGTTTTTGTCTTTTAAGGAAAGCTGAAGTGCAAGGGCGGTCGGCTTATCTACTTGACCTCTTACTGTTACGGTAAATTTATCATCTCGCAAATCAATTGTCCCAATCTCCAGAGCACCTGCCGAATCAGTCTTCTTCAACGGTCCAACACTGTCGGCTTTAACGCACTTGCGCAGATCATCGGCCACAATAACAAAGCGGTACAGATTGTCAAGTTTCATGATATTTGCACGCACGGTATTAGCGTCATAGCTGTAGTCAAGGCCGGTTTTCTTTTTCCACTTGTCATTAAGGCCGGATACGGGCGCCTGCCAATCGGCAGTGAGCTCTTTGAGAACGGGGGTGATTGTGGAATCCCAGACACTGTCGTAATCGGAAGGCTTTTTGTCTTTACACAGTAAGAAATAACGAAATAATCCACGCCCTGCCCCAAGAATGTTACTGATGCTTTGGAACGTTTTGGTGGCGGAGTAAGTCGTATCTGTAGGGTCTGCGGCATGGTAGAAGACACCTGAAATCCCGCAATCATCCACACTATTCCCGACACAGGCCTGCCCCACCGGCGGGTTCTTAGCCAATTCCTCGGGTTTGTAATCTTCCGTGGGATGCTGGTATGTTTTTGGAACAAACACCTCCGCTAAGCGTGCTGTGTTTCTCCAACTATTCAGACCATTAAAGCAAGTGTATGAAAAGCTAGCCGCGAGGATGTGAGCAAGGACTCCTATCCGCAGTAACGATTCTGTTTTGGGATCAGATTCATTCTTGTACTGTTGGATTGAACCTACCAACTGGGTATTGAACAGGTCGTTGTCTTCGAAATTTCTGATGGCTGTCGTAACATAGTTAACATAATCTTCGCCTGTAGGGTCCAAGGGCATAGAAGGAAAATAATGAAATGGTATGAGGCTATTCCATTGGGTTACACTGTCTTTCAGGTCATCTTTATATCCGATGTTTTGCGGAGAAAGTGCTGCAGTTTTGGGTAGAAATACCTTTGTAGCCAGAGGAGTGACTTTATAAAGAAGACGATTCTTGATGTCTTGGGGAAGCTTCGACTGATCCACGATGACACCAATCTCCTGTTGGCTGTCGTTGATAAATTGAGAGATTTCAGCAAGAGATTGAGCCTCTGCCTCTCTGAATCCCGCCATATATGCAAGGTACTTCACCGCATAATAATGGAATTCTATATTCATTTGTTCTCTCCTTTCAGCTCGCTCAGACGCCGTAAATCTTCGATAACGGCCATCATCTGCGCCGAGCATTTCCTCCCGCTCAGCAGGGGTTTGCGAATGGTCTGCTGCATCTGCATATCACCGATAACAAACCCATCCCCATAGATGGAGGTTTCCTTCTCGAAGATAAGGTTGTAGACCTGATCATTGTATTCGACTTTTTCAACTGCAACGATTTTTTCATGCCCGTTCACCGTCAGCACTGTCTGTCCAGGCTGGACATCTTTGGCGGGTAGGGGACCGCCTGGCAAAAAAACAGTGTGGGTGGAGGAAAGCCGTACTGTTTTCCCGCTGCCTGTTGTGATTTGATACAACGTTTTCTCTGGGCCAGTGACAATATTGGTTACGGGATAGGCGAAGCCGTCCTGACTGAGAACTTTATCGCCGATGATAATTTCACAGACCTTCTTAAGAGAAGCATCCTCCATTATGATCAAGGTGTCTTTATGCATACAACCCCATTGCATAAAGATGGGCAAAACTTTTTTGTCGCAAGGACCGTCGACAGCATCCGCGCTACTTTTCAGAGACAGAGAGATGACGAGAGGCAAAGGATGAGTGTTACCTTGAACAATGACATGGAATTCGCCATAGATATTTAGGTTGGCAGTAGCAGAATCTTCCAGTTTATCGAAGTCTAAAACGTTTTCCCAATCAACAGGCAGGTTCAGCGTGAGAACATTATTCTTACCTGCCCCGTTGCTGCTAATTACAGGTTCCAGCCTCTCAATATCAACCAGATCATGACACATGCCTCCTTTTGGATAATCAAGGTACAGGCGGTATCCCGACTCAGCATCCAATCGTTCAATATGGTAGTCTTCATGGACTTCCATTTCGATTTTGACGGGCAACATGACACTGATGTGCCTTTTGCCCTGAGCGTCTGTTATTGGACTGTTGTTATAGTGATAGTCATAATCAGGGAGTTGGGTATCGCGATCATACGAAATCTTGACCTGGGTATGTGAGGGGTTCTTGCTGGTAGGGTCAAGAACTTGATAGCTCTTCACAATATCCTGAACATCATCAACCGTATAGGTGGTTGTGGCAACATATTTTGCCTGTAGCATCGCCAGTCCATTGGTTTCCTCCACCTCTGTGACGGTAGAGGAAACCTTGAAGATACGTTGCTGTTTTCCGGCCAGATGACTAAAATCTCCTGCCAAAACGCAGTCGATATCCTTGGTGTCGGTATATACCACCGGATACGATTTAACCTGCTCCCCAGTGACTGCGTCTCGCATGGTGGTTACTACACCAACAGCGGACTTGGTTTCAAGATACCGAAGAACCGTTTTGCTGATTTTGCCTTCCTTAGTGGTGTTTGATGCTGCACTATTCTTCATTGCAGTTACCGACCGATTTAAATCGTTGGTAACTGCTTCAATATAAAACGTGTCCTTCGGGTCTGTGTTGCTCAGCGCTAGGTCGTTGCTGCCTCCGGTTTTTTGTGTCTTACGTATCAGTCCGTACAGGTTGGGACAATTGTTTTCCAGATGCGTCTCTCCACCCATCTGTTTTATATAGAAGGCATAATGTTCGTAATCTGTAAGGTCTAGCTTAATCCAGCCACCGTTTTGTTTTGCTGCCTCGTCCAGTTTCTTTAAGAAATTTGTCATTGCCGCCCCTACTTTCTTATCATTTCTTATCAATAACCGCTATATGAGGGTTCTGAATCATCTCCAGCGCCATGTGCGCGCTAGTTATCTCCACACCAAGCGCATTGCGCATCGTTTCCGCGGTGCGGCAAAAATCAACGACGCGGTTCCCTCTTTGTACTACAGGAACCTCCGTTTCTGTCAAAGTACCATCCTGAAGACCGCGCAAACGCTTGCTCAAGTTTTCTCCATTACGGTTGAACCCGAAATGGAAACTCTCCGGTGGTTCCAATAGTTCCAGTTTATCGATCACACCTTGGTAAAGACCAAGCAAAACATCTTCCGACAGTGCCTCTAAGCGCAACGCTGTCAGAATTTCACCTCCGGCATAGGCCTTAAATTCTAGCCCGCGCCATCCGTGAACCAGCGGGGAGCGCAGCAGAAAACCTGTGCATTCGGAGGTTGATAGGGCGGACTTGACCACCGGTTTTCCCTGAAGCAAGGGACGGATGCGCGAATTTCCCTCTATAGTACGCTGATAGACCTCCTCAATAAAAGCGGTATCGTGAGCGTAATCCACCGATGCATTCCTGCCCAAGCTCATGGCCCCATCAAGGAGTACGCGCACCCAGTTGGGATCCAGATAAAAGAAACGGATCTGATTGGACGCGAGCAACTTTTCCGTCGGTACAAGATAGGCAAAGGGAATATCGTACAAAAGGGAGAGTCTAGAAAGAGTCTCCTCCATACTCTGCCCGGTTTCTTCTTCCTCCACGGAGGCGCGAAGAGCGCGTAATGGCTTAACACTACCAAAAAAATCGACGAAATCTTGTTGTGCTGGTATCCAGCTTTCAGACAATGTGGTTCAGTCCTTTCCAAACGGAATTACTCCGATGTTTCGTCCTCAAATAGCCCCAGCAACTCCTGCTGGGAAAGGGACGGACGATTCGTTCGCAATCTACCTTTCGGATCGCTGCGCCTTTGGAAACGCGGTAAAACGGCCCCCTCCAATCCTGCCGGATCGGAGCGTCCGCAGGTATCCACCACAGCCTGTGTCACGTCCTGCCATATATCTCTGCAGGTATTCTCCATATCCGGAGCAGATGGGGCCCTACTTGAGACATTCAACGCGACGGAAAGTGTCCGGATATTCTGTCGCGTTGCAGCCTTTTGTTTGTTTTGTAACCGCCACCCCATGAGCTGCTGAGCAAACGGAGTTTTCTGCAAAGCCAGTAATCGTCCGAGCTGCCATGCGGCACTATAGGTGATATCCATCATCCCAAGTTCGGGGTCGTAGCGCAGCAAGCTGTCGGCAAAATGGCAAAATGCTACTGTCCCCTCCCACGAAGGTTGCGAAAGTAAGGGAGGGCGGTACCAAGAAACCGACCGACTTCCCTCTCTGAACAAGTGGTCCAGCGGACAATAACCCAAAGCGATCAGCTTTTGCAGGGCAGGTTGTTCCATTGTAACTTGCGGCCGCAGGGTATCTGCTGACAGCTGCCTGACAAGCGAGCTGAAATCAAACTCGACCCGTGCACACCAAAACTCCCAGCTTGTTAGGGAGAACATCCGCACGGTAGGGCAGGTACAGAAGGGATGCGCTTTACGGTCAGCAGTATAGATATAATCTGCGAAGCCCTCCAAGGATACAAGGTGAGCGGAATGCTTGACTGCGTCCTCGCCTTCGTTGGGAGTACGGGGATAGCGGTTTGCCGTCACACAAGAAAACCATTCGCTTTTTACTTGGCCGTCGGTCACCTTGTCATCCAAGGATATCTTCCGCGCATGGGCTAGATAGGGCAGGTCACTTTTGTCCGGAAGTACATCCTCAAAGAGCGGCCGAGGGATATCGATAAAACGACAGGGTTCGGAATCGCTGCCGAAGCGGCGGTTAATTGTTGGTATATATACCCCTTGGGTGGGCGTTACGGCCTGCTTGTAATCCGCATCCGACACCCGAACGTTTTCATCCTCCGAAAAAACCAACAGGGCTACCCAGGGTATCCCCCGCACGGCGCCTGGAAGCGTGCGTTCCCAAGGAAGTGTCCTACGGTGGAGTATGAGGTGTGCAAGACAACTCCCATAGGTCCCAACAGCGCCCTTGGGCGGATAGGTGGAATAGACCTGTCCTGGGGCTACGGAGATTTGCTCTGCTTCCACAGCGAAGTCCATCACCGCGTCCGCAACCTTACAGTTAGAAATAGAGGTCTCCTGGATCACCGTCACTTGGTATTCCCCTGCTTCAAGGGGGGGCAAAGCATAAGGGGCAAGATTTAAGGAGCCCTTCATCATCAATCCTCCTCTTCAGTTTCAGTCACCGATATCATCTCAGCCATGGCGTAAACTTCATAATCCTTAGATATAAATTGTTAATTAAACCTAGCAAATCCTTTATATTTTGTTCCGTTCTATTTTGTTTGGCTTGTTTGGCTATGAGTGAAGTCAGTGAATTTATCAGAATTCTGGATGATCGACTTGCGGTGGTTTCGCTCCCACTGTACACAGAACAGGATTCGCCAAGAGGTAATCTTCAGGCCTTTCACCCAAAGCACCAATGGAAGCATTGTGCATTGTGCCGAATTGTTTGGAAAGGCAGTCCAAGAGGGAATCCCTTGTTTCATTGAGGGGCATCGTCTCTCTGATCATTTCAAACGACTTCCTACCTGCATATTCCGCTTGTTGCGGGCACGTTTCTTGGCCCCAGGAAAACTGGGCAGAAAACACCTTCTCGTGTTGCGAGAGGGTACCGATATCATAGGAATCGTTAACAGGCAGGATATTGTCCGGCTCGTTGGCATGGAGTTTGATGGCCAGCCCTGTTGGCACGTCCTGGAGCAAATCGGCGTTAATGTCCGGAGTCGATGCGCTCCACAACGCGGCGCTCAGGTTTTCCTTCACCGTTTCGACCTGGAATACCCCGTCATCCGGACTGGAACCCGTAACCGCTTTAATTAAGACCCTATGTGTTCCGGTATAGTCGTGCACATCCATCGGAACAACCCCAAGGCGTTCAGAATAGGTATCCTGCTGTTGACCGTTAAAATAAAGCTCAGTACCGGGCAGGTCGGAGTGAGTGAGAATACAAAGCTCTTGCGCGCTGACGAGGAAAACATCCTGTTCCTTCAGTTCTCGGATTATGCCGTCGGAAATTCTAACCTGGCAGAGCTTGCGCCCAGCTGAGGCCCGCAGCCCTGTAATCATTGTCTGCTCCTGAGGAAGAAAGCTTTTGTCAAATTCGGCCCAATCCAGTGCCGGCGGCTTGGAGGCTGTGTCTCCGAAGCTAATAGTAAAAGAAATAATAAACCAGCTGATATGTACGGTCCCAGAGAAGGGCGGTCCCCATATATGCAAAGACGCTCCGATCTCTAGTTTGAAAGTTTTGTGGACAAACCATATTTTTAAAGTGTAGGACGCGCCTAGAGAAACACCAATCAAGCAATCGTAGAAAAACGGCTTCCACTGCAGGAAAAAACTCACTTCCGCCCGCAGCCAAGCTTTCAGGTTTCCGGCCGAATACGTAATATCCAGGTTTGCGCCCGCCATTATACAGGAGGGAGTAACGGCGAAATAACCGTCGCCTTTCAAGGCGAGGTTCCCGCTAATCTCCCAATTGACACCCAGCTTGTCCAAAACCGGGTAATGTTTGTTATTAAATAACGGATGGTGACAGCCGCCCAGCGTTACCACAAAGTCACCTGCATAGTCTCCCTTGAACCAAGCGCAGAACGCAATCCCCCCCGTCAGCCGGCATTTCTTGTCAAACAGGTAGGATTCCGTTGTGAGGGCGGCAACGACCTGAATATATCCCTCCTCAGCGTTAAACACCGCGCGGAAGGCCAACTGCGCATAGGCAATGGGATTCTTATCCGGGGTCAGGTTAGGGGGCATGGAAACAGACGATTGGCCCAGCAGACTGATTTGCAGTTGATTGCCAAATTCCACGGTGAGCAGTGCAAAGCTACGAAAGAGACCGAACGATGTGAACGCCACCCCTGCCGTTACAAAGTAATCTCCTACAGACGGTTTCAACCAAGTACTGAGTTTGTCTAATGCCTGGGAAGGCTTTGTATTGGGCGATAATCCAACTCCCGTTCCAGTGGCCGCTGCCACGAACGGAAAGGAGGATACTTGGCTGAGCTCAGGCAGTATCATTTTGCGGTTTATACCGAAGCCCGCCGCCAAACCCGTGACAAAAAAACAGGCTGGGCCACCCAGGGGGTAAGACAGCATGACATAAAGGAAAAAGCTGACCTCTCCGCCAGCCATTTCTCCGTAGGAACCCAAGGCAGTTAAGGAGAATTGGAATATCTTTAAAGCAATTTCCCCGTTGTACAACGTCTCGCTCGGGCTTTTATATAGTCCCCCTGCAAAACTGAAAGGAGGCTTATCCACGGATACGGCAAGTCCCTGCAACCCAAAGCCAACCGAGCCGTGATGCGGTAGTGGAATCGACAGATACAGGCCGTAAAATTCCATAGCCAGCAAAGAAATAGCAAAACTCGCATCAACATAAACTGTTACATAGGAATCCTTAAGTGAAAAGCCAACTCTGCTAAAGTGCAGCGTACGAAAGGACTTGTTGACCTCGATCCAATGGATCTCTCCTGTTGATTCGGATATGTCTCCTGCAGATTCGGATACGTTGTTTACCCCTCTTAAGAAAGCTTGGTTTTTTGCTTCGGGTTCCTTGTCAAATTTAAGCAGTAGTTTGGTGGTGGAGTCGTTGAGCACAAGCCTTCCGTCCATGGTGAACGATAGCGTGCCGTCCTGCAGGTAGCTGACCCCAAAATCATCGATTCCGATTCCAATTCCGTCTCCACCAACCATTTTTCCGATCACAGGAAGGTCGCGGAAACAGAAAAAACTCTCGATATGTAGCGCAAGCTTGTACTCTCGGGCCTTATCCTTCATCTCGGAGGAAAGGGTTAGGGATTTATAGTCATCTAGGATTAGTTTAAAGGTAAGGCCGCGGCTCAGGAGCATATAGCCTAGCTCGACACTGGACAGCGTCAGCTCCCAATCCCGGAAAAAGGGAATCTCCAGTCCGAAATACTCCGCTAGTGACTGAAAGGAAAATTTATGTCCACAGTTAATCCAAGCGGCCTTCAGAAGCGTACCACCATCCGTGTTCAGAAACGCCGCCTTAAATTGCTCGTCCTGGATAGTAAAATCCGTATGCAGGGCAAAACAGATAGGCGGCCCGGATTCTCTATCTAGGGAAAGAGGTTGATTACCCACATGGCCGCCTCCTCGTCTAATGTATTTACGATGATTTAAAGATAACATGCCAAATCTTGTTGTCTAAATATGTCATATGAGATACTAAGCACATGCCAAATCAAGTTAAATTACGCGCTCAACAAAGCTGATATATCCCCAAGCTGCATACGATCCAAAATCTTCTGGCGCTTGGTGCTCCATATGGAGAATGATAATGACTTCACTGTAAACAGTTTACTCAGTTCCTCACCCGGCTTAATATCATCCGTGATCCGGATAGATAGAGCGTATTCTAGGTTTTTCGTAGCGGTCTCATAATAGAAAAACACCTGGCGAAGTTCAATGCGGATAGATTCAAAGCTTGATAAGCCAAAATCATTCAATGTCTTTTTAATATCATCTTCGGAGACCTTGGAAGAGGAGCCAGTGAACTTGTTAATCATGTTGTTGACTTCCGCGAGGATTTCAGTTAATTTCATGCCGCCCTTCGGTTCGTCAGTTGGAATTACGAGGATTTTAGTTCCTGTGGTTTCGGACTGATATACTGCGGACAGGTCGGTGTTAAAGAGCGTAAGGTTAATTGCCGCTGAAATAGATGGGGCTACTATTGCTCCTGTTCCATCGTTGGCTGCTAAATCATTAGTTCCCAGTCCTTGTTCATCTGCCATTATGAACCTCCTTCTTATTGCTTGTAGGATATCAATGTATATTTTGTTTAATGATACCATATCTTTTTCATAAAATAATATTTTGTTTAATATAATTCCAATATTCTGTTATTTACAACTAAACCGACAATTTTCGCCGCTTCGCCTCCCTCAATGTTACGCTTACTTCTCTATAAAAATTGCAGAATATAAAAAATAATGATCACTAAGCAAAATTGCCTTAGTGATCATTATCGTTCCCAAGCAGATTAGCATTACCAAACAAAGGGTATCAGTCGATATCTTACCTTCTTCTTATAATCTTCATAACCTTCCAATTCATTGACTAACATTCTTTCTTCACCAATTATTCTGCCCGCCATAAGAAAAATCGCAATCAACCCTATTATTAAACCATAGATTGAACCCAGCATCAGGGGCGCACCTACAAGCATAAATAAATTGCCCAAATACATGGGATGTCTCACAAAACCATAAACGCCTGTGGAAATCACGTGTTGTTTTCGTTCGATCTGAATCCTGACCATTTACTTAATTATAGATATTCTTCCTTATAAAAATTTCTCTTAAGCAAATCGATATATTCATTAAATTCTTTGTGTAAGAGTTCTAAATCAAATCCTACTTTGCTTGATGATTGACTTACATAGCCTTCGGCTAACAAAACAAGCATTTTCATAACAAGCTTTGGATCAATATCGTCTTTAAATTTCGAACCATCCATACCATCAAAAGCAATTTTACTTCTAAAACCTTCACCTTTTGCAAGAATGTCTTTTATATCCGCTTTTACTTCGTCATCGCTTTCAAGATACATACTGTTTAAAAAAGAAAAAATTGAAGGATGTTTTTTCATTACCGAAATTTTAATATCCGTTGCAAGCCTAATTCTCTCAAAGAAATCAGTTACACTGGTATCAAAATTTTCATTGAATCCATTCATTAAAATATTGCCGCATAAATCAATTAAATAAATATACAAAGTTTTTTTTGTGCCAAAGTAATGAAATATCATTGCTTTGGAAATTCCGGCAGCAGTGGCAATGTCGCTTACAGATGTTTTTTTATAACCGTTAGTACCAAAGGATGAAAGGGCTGCATCAATGATTATAGTTTTTTTTTCTTCAGATAAACTTAAAAATTTTTCCAAAATACTCACCCCACAAATGTTATTAACCGAATCAATTTAGACAAACATAACACAGTTAACCGATTCGGTCAATATTATAGTTGAATTCTCTAGACTTTCACCTTAAAATATCTCCCTCATTTCAACCTTCGCTACTGAAGCATTTGTCCCCGAAAAAGCTCCCAGACATGTGAAACAAATCCAGGAGGCTGCTCGACGTTCGGGCGAGCCTATGAAAGCAAGTTTTGACCCTCACTCACTTTCCGCTCACCTCGCAAGTCAAGGATTACGTCTTCAGAAAAACCTTAGCCCATCTGAAATTGAAAAACGCTAGTTTCTGGAACGCACGGATGATTAATGCGTTGATTGAGAGGACTTCAATCCTCTCAATCAACGCATTTTCCTCTACAAATGTTAACCATTTTAATTTATATGTAATATATTGGTATTAAAAAGTTTAATTTCTTATTTAATCTCTATGCTTGGGTTACAGTGATTCTATTCCAATAGATAGTCACTGTAATCCATCATGCGCCCTTTTTGTGAAAATCAATAGCAACCGTTTAGCATCTTACGAAAATTAAACATCAGAAAGAAGGGATCCTATGGCGTCATCTATTTATATTTCTCCGACTGATAGTGTTTATATTTCACACTTTTATCATAATACTAACTTCGGAGCGATCAATCAATTATTTACCGGAGAATATCTCAGAACTACTAAGAATAATTGTAAGTCTGATGCTTATAGAACGTTACTGAAATTTCCTTTTGATTTGCCTTGTTCAAGTATAATATGCAGTGCTATCCTTTACCTTTTTGTTAATAGAAAAGATAAACCGGATAATGAGCTTTCACCCCAAACAGTAACCATAAATGAAAATGAAAATGATTTCAGCCAAATGACTGTAACCTGGGATACGGCACCGAATACTATCGTTACCCCTTATTCCTTTAATGTGATTGATAGCGATGTAGGAACTTATATATCTATTGATATAACTGGTTTAGTTCAGAGCTGGAGCAATATGTGTCATGCAAATTTTGGCGTTACACTTATAGGAAATGAAGCTAAATTAGATACAATCATTGGCTACGGAAGTACCGATAATATCAATCCGTCATACTTGCTCGTAAACTTTAGCTCATGTGCAGGAGTTACCGGTGCTACTGGTTCAACTGGAGCTACCGGCGCTACTGGAACTACCGGCGCTACCGGCGCTACTGGCGCTACTGGCGCTACTGGCGCTACTGGCGCTACTGGCGCTACTGGCGCTACTGGCGCTACTGGCGCTACTGGCGCTACTGGCGCTACTGGCGCTACTGGCGCTACTGGCGCTACTGGCGCT
>JARLHV010000073.1 GCA_031292055.1 Desulfosporosinus sp. | reverse complement strand
TAATCTGTGATATCTGTGTTAATCTGTGGTTTCTCTTATCGTTCTTTTTATGTGTAATCTGTGGTTCCCCGTTCAGAATTCCCCAAGGCGTATTTACAGCGTTTTTCCTTGTAGGTATAAAAAAATGCGGGATTTTAGGTTATAGATTAAGAGTTTTATTTAGCATCAGGATGGGACTGAAAGATGCTTAATACAGTGCATAAAAGAAATTGTGACTGTAAGTTATAGGCATAAATGGCACACTAAGGTGTGCGCGGAGCGTCGGAACTGGGTCTTGGAGAAATATCCCTCGACTGATGGAAGGAAAAGCAAGAATTTCAGCGAAAAAGAAAGGTAGAGGAGAAATAAAAATGGAAAAAGGGAGAATAAAGAGAAAGATGTGTTAATGATGAGGATTACTGATTATGAAATTGCTTTAAGAATATTTCTGGCGTGTGTTTTTGGTGGAATAGTTGGTTTTGAAAGAGAAAGAAATGATAGTCCAGCAGGATTTAGAACGCATATTTTAGTTTGTTTAGGTGCCGCTTTAATCATGATTTTATCAATGTACGCATTTGCTGATTTTACTACAGTAAGTAAAGACCCTGCGCGACTGGCATCTCAAGTCGTTTCAGGTATTGGCTTTTTAGGGGCTGGAACTATTTTAAGGGACGGAGGATCCGTCAGAGGTTTAACAACGGCCGCATCTCTTTGGGTTGTCTCAGCGATCGGATTAGCCACAGGAGCGGGATTTTATTTTTCAGCGTTTCTTGCTACATTTTTAGTTTTCGTTACATTAGAGCGTTCTATTGAGCATTATTTTTTTAGAAGTAAACAAGTTTTACGGATCGTCACTGTAAATGGAACTTGTAAAGTTAAAGAAATGAACCGCATTATAGAGTCGCATAAAATAATTGCTCAAAATATTTCCATGACATTGTTAAATGAAGAGCAAGACAAGACAACGTTTGAATATACTTTAAGAACCCCTTTTAATCGCATTAATACAGATAAAATTATCGAAGATATCACTGAAGTGGATGGAGTTTACTCTATTGAAAAATGTTAAGGCTTGGGCGATTTAGACGATATATTCTATAGTTATCCTTGACAATAATAAGAAGTGATGTAAAATATGAAGAACAGTTAAAATGACGATGAGAGGAAATAGTACAGTTTCTGTTTCCGTATTAGAGAACTGTCGGTTGGTGAAAGGCAGTAATGGGATAGGATTGGAACTCTTCCTCGAGTAGCCGACCGAAATTGGATTAAAGTAGGCTCGGACGGAGCTTCCGCCGTTAAAAGGAAGAAGATATCGGATGACTCGAAGAGTGTTGTTCGATGTTAGTAGTTCGATCCAGAGAGTTTTTCTCGGTCGAACCACGGACAACGAACCACGAATATCGATAAGTCCCGTATCTGCAGAGAAGACGGTTATTTGCCGTCAACTTGAGTGGTACCGCGAACTAACCCTTCGTCTCAATCAGAGACGAAGGGTTTATTTATATTTAAGGAGGAATTATAATGCGCAGATTATATGTTTTTGATACCACCCTCAGAGATGGAGAACAATCCTTGGGGATCACCCTAAATGTAAAAGAAAAACTAGAGATTGGTCACCAGTTAGTGAAACTCGGAGTCGATATTATTGAAGCTGGTTTCCCAGCTTCTTCGCCAGGGGATATGGAGTCGGTCCGAACAATCGCCAAAGAAATGAAAGGGGTCATCATCTGTGGGTTGACAAGAGCGGTAGTCCAGGATATAGATATTTGTGCGGAAGCCTTACACCAAGCCGAATATCCCAGAATTCATACTGGTATAGGGGTTTCTCCGGTCCACATGGAAAAGAAGTTGAGGCTTACTCCGGATCAAGTCGTAGAGCGGGCAGTTTCTGCTGTTAAATATGCTAAGAAATATGTAAGTGATGTCGAGTTTTATGCTGAAGACGCTTTTCGCAGTGACCCAACGTTTTTGGTAAAAGTAATCGAGGAAGTAATACGTGCGGGGGCAACAGTGGTTAATCTCCCAGATACCGTTGGCTATGCTAATCCGTGGGAATATGGAGAATTAATTAGCTTTGTAATTAAGAACGTTAAAAATATTGATAAGGCAATTGTAAGCGTACACTGCCACAACGATTTGGGAATGGCAACGGCAAACTCTTTGGCGGGTATCAAAGCCGGAGCCAGTCAGCTGGAAGGAACAATCAATGGTATAGGAGAACGGGCTGGCAATACTTCCCTGGAAGAGGTGATTATGTCAATTTATACTCGGAGCGACGGGTACGGGGTGAAGAGCAAAGTTATTACCCGTGAAATATCTGCCACCAGTAGACTTGTTTCGCGGATAACCGGAGTGACAGTTCCTGATCATAAGGCGATTGTCGGAGCTAATGCTTTTATGCATGCCTCGGGGATTCACCAAGACGGAGTCTTAAAGGATCGAGAAACTTATGAGATAATTCGGCCAGAAACCATTGGTGTACCTCAAAATTTGATCAGCCTGACGGCAAGATCAGGAAGACATGCCCTCCAACATTGCCTAGAGGAATTAGGGTATAAAATAGATGGGGCTCAGCTTGAGGATGTTTATCATAGGTTCCTAAAATTAGCTGATCTAAAGCAAGAAGTGTTCGACCAAGATCTTTATGTCTTGATGGGGGATACTGGGAGTACGGCAAATAATATTGTGCTTCAGGACATGTCAATTGCGACCAATGGGGTTGAGATGGCTACAGCTACCGTAACTCTGGCAATAGAGGGGAAAATGTTGACCGATGCCGCTTGTGGTAACGGTCCTGTGAATGCGCTCTTCAATACTATTGATAGGATAACAGGGAATGTTGCGACGCTTGAAGATTTTACCCTAAAGTCTGTGACAAGGAGTAGCGAGGCTTTAGGAGAGGCCACGGTTAAGTTGCGCTATGATGATGGCCGTCTTGTGCTAGGCAAGGGGTTTTCCACAGATATAATAGAAGCCAGTGCCAAAGCCTATATTAATGCTTTGGAGAAGAGAGCTCTTCGTAGTGATTTGGAAACAAGTATCTAAATTACTTGGCCTGGACATGTGGTAGATAGATACTAAGAATTTAAAGCCGTTCCGATGTCGATAATAAAAAACTATTAAGGCTTGTCTGCTCGAAGGTCAAGCCTTTTTTGGGCTTCGTAGGTTGGAATAACTTGCAAAACCTTAATTTGGTATAATTAATGGACAATTGTTCAAAATAAACGCTTAACAATGGAAGGAAAAGCGTAATGTTCGGCGAAAGAGAAAAGGAATAAGTTAAAAGATTATTGCCTTAGAAAGTGGAATAATCGCGCAAAGGAGGAGCGCTATTTATAGATATAGGTGGCTAGGAAGGGGGACGCATCATGGAACAGCACTTTCTTGTGTTCAAAGATGTGGCAGAAACTAAAAACATTACATTGTCAGCTAAGAAACTCCACATGAGTCAACCCAGTATCAGTTTACAGATTCAGAATCTGGAAAACCAGTGTGGTGCGCGTTTATTTGATCGTACTAATAAGGGGGTCACTCTAACTAAAGAGGGTCAAATTTTTTATGCACATGTTCGAAGTATCTTGGACATTCTTGCCAATGCTAAAGAGCAGATCAGCGCTCTGGCCCAAAATCAAAGAGGGCTGATTTATCTTGGCGCGACCTTAACGATTGGAGAATATATTCTTCCCAATATTCTGGCGTTTTTGTACAAGACTTACCCAGATGTAGACTTTAAAGTAAAGATCGCTAATACTGAGTCGATTTCTCAGGATGTTTTAGAGAAAAAAATGCATATTGGTCTGATAGAAGGGCCAGTTCCCCAGCATAAAGACCTTAATGTGAATAAATTCTGGGAAGATGAGTTGGTCGTTGTGATTCCCAATTTCCATCCTTGGGCGTCAAGGGATAGCATTACTCTAACGGAGCTTCCACATGAGCGCTTGGTGACCCGCGAGGACGGTTCTGGAACTCGCAGGGTGATGGAGGTGGCACTTAGAGAGAGAGGGCTTGATCCGAGTGAATTGAATATAACGATGGAATTGGGAAGTACTCAGGCGATTAAACAACTAGTCTCGGCAGGACTTGGAATTACCATTATCTCTTCTTTGACGGTTAGTCGGGTTGGGGATCGAAAGACATTTAAGACCTTAAAAATTCAAGATGCTCCCATATATCGTCCCCTCAGTATTCTCACCAATGCTCGAACCACTCAGACTAAAGATGAGCTCATCTTAATCAACCTACTCCATGATCACAGGTTGTTAGCGGATGTTTTAAGTAAGGATTATAATGAATTAGAGAATCTTGAATAGGGGTCATGCGTTGTTTGGATAGTTTTAGGCACACTAAGAAATTATTGCAATGTTTTAATATAGGCAATATAATATGAATAAGTTCCAAGAAATTAGAGCAACGAAGCTTTCTGGAGATTTTTTATCTCTGGAAAGCTTTCTTTATAACCATAAAGAGGAGGGGAAGCGGTATGATTTTTATGAAGGTCATGCCGGTGGAGGAAACAAACGCAAGGATACCAGGTCTTTGCATAATTTATCTGTCCTAGTTCGTTATGTTTGGTTACTTGAACTATCCGATGAAAACTATTATAATTTGATAAATAGTTTGCGATAGGTAAAAGATTAGATAGTGAAGAAGCTAAACCTGTTTTATTGAGATGTGTAGTTTCTTTTTTTTATTTTCAATGCGCCTGGTTTAATACCCCCGACTTCCAGTCGGGACAGCTTCTAGCGTGGAGCAAGTAGTAGCAGTCTGTTAAACTATATTAAAGGGGTGACAGCTGCTATGGTAGATTACAAAAAAGGAAGCCAC
>JARLHV010000072.1 GCA_031292055.1 Desulfosporosinus sp. | reverse complement strand
GTGGCTTCCTTTTTTGTAATCTACCATAGCAGCTGTCACCCCTTTAATATAGTTTAACAGACTGCTACTACTTGCTCCACGCTAGAAGCTGTCCCGACTGGAAGTCGGGGGTATTAAACCAGGCGCATTGAAAATAAAAAACAGTATAATCGTAAGATTGATTAAACTGGGCGCAGCCTTAAAATACTCGGCCATCCCCGGCAAAGCAGGAAGATAAAGATCGGTCGATAACGGTATGAAAGCACTTAAGAAGGCAATTAGGACAACGAGCCCTTTGCGACCTAAATATTTTTGACTTTTGTGATCGTCTTCAGCAACCTCACTATTGGCGGTATTCATCGTTTTATAGTCTCCATTCTAATAACGTTCAGCAGCTTTCGTTTATATTGTAAATTGCTCAACAGGAAATTAAATAAGGAGGTACCTACTTAGATGGGCACCTCCTGTTTTACGCTACTGCCAATACTCGCAAACTACAACCAAGAGCCGCGCCCTTAACGCCCCAGAACGATTGATTTTAAAAGATGATTAGAGGCCTAAAAGGCCTCTATCATCTTTAGTCATCTCAATGCCTTCCACAACGCCACTCACTCCAGCGCTAACTACGCACCAAAAATTTCATCGGCTATCTTTACACCATCGGTCGCAGCTTGGGCACTGTAATCAGCCCCGACATAGTCTCGGACAACATCGTCGATATAGTTACCACCAATCAAAACTTTGGTATTCAATCCTGCCGCTCTAATTGCCTCAATCGTTTCTTTCATAGATTCCTGACACCCAGTCAAAAGAACACTCATCCCTACCAATGGAGCATTTGATTCCTTAATGGCCGCAATAAATTTTTCCTTCGAAACATCCACTCCCAAATCGATGACATTATAACCAGACCCTTTAAGGAGCATCACGACGATGTTCTTGCCTAAATCATGGATATCTCCTTTGACTGTGCCCATCACAACATTTCCCTTGTACTCAGCGTTGCTACCACTCAGGAGAGGCTCTAAAATAACCATAGAATCCTGCATGATTTCACCACACATGATCAGTTCGCCTAAAAAATACTCACCCGACTCAAAGCGATTACCCGCCTCAGCCATACCTTGCTGCAGCGAATTTACAATTTCTAATGGAGGAATGCCCTTATCTAAACGCTCTTTAACCAAATCGGCCACTTGCTGCTCTTCTAATTCAGCAATTGCCTTCGCTAATGCATCTGTTAGCATAATTATTCCACTCCCTTTGATCGTTATTTCTGACTCTAAATTTCTAGCGTTGCGCCCAAAACCAAATAAAGTTATAGGCAAAATCGTCGAGCTTTTCCCATTCTTTTTTAGCGATGGCTTCATTGCCCGGAAACTCACCAATTTCCTCCACTTTAACTTCCCATGGTACACAAACACCTGGATCTGGATTTAGTAATTTTTCTTTATCAGACATTAAATACCCCTCCAATCCTTTTAATAAACGCCATACTCTCTTGCCGCTTCAATCATGGCGATCACATTTTCCTGCTTAGCATCTCCCATCACAACTCCACCAGCATCAAGGATAAACCCTCCATCACCGGCCAATTCATCAATAGTTCTCTTAACATGCTCTTTGACTTTTTCTGGAGTACCATACGTCAACAAGGTTGTAGGCACGCCACCTTGAAGACAAAATCTCCCCCCCAGAATCTCTTTAGCTTTTTTAGGATCTGTCGTATCAATTTGAAAGATAATACTTTTATCGGGCAATTCCGCGATCTTCTCTAAATAGGGAGTCCAGTCTCCTTCAGCGTAGAATAACATTCTCTTGCCTTTCGCCCACAATCCTTCAATATTCGCTTTCAAAGATGGCCAATAGAAGTTATCCCATTGCTTAGGATTTAAGAACGGATACGCTCCGCGGTGAAGAGGGGCAAAACAAGGAAAACGTGTATCTGCTCCTGAACCGGCTACACCACAATTGATATTATGAGGGGTAATCGCTGCGCAGGCGGCTATGACTTTCTCTGGTCGGCGGCGAAGATCCAAGAGCACCCCTTTCATACCCCGCAAAGCATCTCCCAGCGTATCAAAAGGTGCTTTGCTAAATCCTGTCGTTTGTCCAACTACCCCATGTTCCACAGTCCATTTTTCCCAAGCTGCAGCCATCACGCCACCAGAGATGGCAAAAGCCGCAGCGCCTTTAATTAGAGCCACAGTGGATCTATACGAGCCAGGATTCTCTAATTCAGTGCTAATATTGGGCAGAAAGTGATTTACAAGCCACTCCGTAGGGCCAGCAATAAATTCATCGTAATCGTCTGCCTTCATATACTCCTGCTCATTAAATTGGAAGGTAGAGTTTTCGTCTACACCCATGCCTGGAAACTTATATAATTTCGAACCCATGGCATCAAACATTGGAGGCCACCATAAGCACGGGCCGCCTTTAAAAATATCGAAATCCAAACCCTTTAGCATCTCATTGACAATGTTGTTACTTTTATCGAGATCATAATAAATCTCTTGGAGCGTAGTCCCTGTATACTTAACAACCCATTCTCCAATCCCAAAAGTAACAGGAACTACATCGGGTTTACCACAATCCATAGCAGTCATATACCGTTCTAGTTTCTTTTGATAAAGCTTTTCCGTTTCATTCATGCTTATTTCCCCTTCCTACGTTTTCAAATAGTGAATGTCCCGACCACAGCACTTGAAACACACCTTATTCTTCTAATAATTCACCACGAAAGGCCTTTAAGAACTTCTTACCAAAACGATCCTTACCCAGGAGGAAATCATTCGTAATAACTGAGGTCATAATTTTCCTATCCAGGGGATCGAGAATGGCCGCATCCATATCAAACGCCATACAAAGAGTTAAGAAATGGCGGTTAACAATCTTCCTTTTGGGCGTATTAAATGAAATGTTACTTAGACCAGAAACAGTTTTAACCTTCAATAACCGCTTAATATCCTTTAGACATTGAAAGAACATCGTGGCATTATTGTGGCTTACAGCCTGGGGGAGCACTAATGGATCAATATAAAGCTGCGCTAAATCATAATTTTGCTTCATTAGTATCTCAACCAAACGTTCAGAAAGTGCCATTCTCTCTTCGGCAGTTTTAGGAATACCGTTATCATCCAGAGTCAAGGCAATAACAGGGCACTGATATTCAAGGACTAGAGGAAGTACTTCGTCGAGACGATTTTTTTCCAAAGAGATAGAGTTAACTAAAACCCTGCTTTTGTCCCCTTTAACAGTTTCTAAGCCTTTTTTGATGACTACAGCCGAAGTACTGTCAATACAGAGAGGTTGATCCGTTACCTCTTGAACTGTGGTCACCAGCCACTCCATGTTGACGACTTCATCTCCTTGGGCAGTATTTAAATCTAAGTAGTCAGCTCCTGCAGCCACTTGTCTAAGGGCTAAATCCTGAATAGCAGCGGTATTTTTATCATTTATAAACTGCCGAACACTCGGGATTGAGCTGTTTAACTTCTCACCAATAATTAACATCTTTAGCATCCCTCCCTGAGCCTTATCTACGCTTATACCTTAATAAGAATGTCCACAAATTCTCAAGCATTGCCTTCTATTTTCAAATTATTACAAACACTTCAACTACCCTACGAGGTGTTTAAAGAATTAATCATTAAGCTTAAATAAGATTAGCCCTACATAGGAAACTGTATTTTTACCATTGTAATAGGGCATTCCACAACTTTTTTCCAGGGCCATGACATCAATTCCGCAGGCTTCCACTGAAAACAGGGCTTTATCAGGGAAGCGGCATGGCTCATCCTCCAAAAAAGCGCACTTCGCACAGAAGGTACAGGGACCAGCATTCAAGGGTAAGATTTTGTCTAAATCATAGTTTTCCTCAATCCTCTCCAGGATATTCCGGAAAATCACAGTATGACTAACAGCCGCGGACATCATCCCTTTCCAGTCAAAGGAACTTTTTATCTCATGGACAGTCTGAAGAAGTAAACCTTGTGTAAACTCTAAAACTCTTTCTTTCAGTTCGCTGATTGGACCAACAGCAGGTGGACACATCCAGTTTTTGTTATAAGAACCACAAACGTTCTTTTCACACATTGCCCGAAACTCTTCATTAAATTTAATATCTGCAACGTTGACGATTGAAGCATGTGTTGCCTGTAACTCCAAGGAATCCCCGACCAGATTATTTATATCCACTCAATGCCTCCTTGCCTTACCTAAACTAATATTCTAATATTCTAAAATTCGTATGGTTGTCTATACAAATTTTAAGTGTAAAAAAATATTTTCATATGTATAGACAACTAACTTGTCTATCTGAATAGTATCACAATCATATTATACCGTCAATATAGAATCTTCAAACTATTAAGTTCAGTCTCAGGACTCCGAGACTGAACTTTCTTCTAGTTCTAGGATTTCATGATAGATTTTCAACGCTTCCGTCACATCATTAGCGTAAAAATCTGCGCCCGTAAACTCTTTGACTTGTTGATTAACCGGATACCCGCCTACGACGACTTTTACCTTGTCTCTCAAACCAGCATCAACTAAAAGATCAACAACTTTCTTAATAGAACCAACACAGAAAGATAACAAAACGCTAATCCCTAAAATCGACGCTTTCGTTTCATCAACAGCTTTTATAAATCGTTCCGGTGTAACATCAACCCCTAAGTCATTGACTTGAAAACCTGCTGATCGCAAAAGATATATGATAATATTCTTACCAAGGTCATGAATGTCCCCTTCGATGGTTCCCATCACAATAGATCGGCCTTTCTGAGCAGCATTTACAGGGATATAAGGCTCTAAAATCTGCATGACCTCTTTGAGAATTTCTTCTGACATAATGAGATCCGAGAGATAATAATGACTATCACTATATTTTTCCCCAACGATTTCTACTCCCCGACGACAACTCTCAATAATCTCCATAGAAGTGTAACCCGCTTGGACCCTTTCTGTAACCAGCAAAAGGGTTTTATCTTCATCGAGCTCCGCCATAGCTATTTGTAGTTCGTCTTCCAAATCAAGAACCCCCCAATTAGCTTAATCTTTTTTATACCAGCCATCATAGCTCGTCAATTTATATCGATCTCCTCGGTAAACGGCTTTACTCCAACCCACAGTCTTAAGATCCTGGTCATAGATCGTCTGCTCAATTAGAAACACCGGTGAACAAGGGGCTATCCCTAGAATCGCGGCTTCTTTTTCGCTACATGCCGCAACCTGAAGAACTCTTTTAGAGCTCATAGGCATATATTCCGTGTGCGCAGCAATCAGACCCGGTAAACTTGGATCTTTTAGTTCTGATTCCAGGATCGGCTTACTCTTGCTATAGAGGGTATATTTCACTTCATAAGAAAGACGTTCATGCTCAGCGGCAAGCACCGTTCGAAAATATAAAAAGCGCTTATGTTCTTCACCCACTTGAAACTTTTCCCGAAGTTCCGCATCTGCTTTAATAATCTTGGCTTCTAAGAGCGTTGTTTTATAGTTCAAACCTCTTTGTTTAATTTCTTGATTAAAATCATTGAGCTCAAAAATGATATTATCTAATTTTGGTGTGGCGACAAAAGTCCCTCTGCCTTGCTGTGCATAAACCATGCCTGCCGATACCAATTCTGAAATTGCTCTTCGAACAGTCATGCGGCTAATCTCAAAGCGTGAGGAGATTTCATGCTCAGTGGGTAAAGACTCACCCGGTTTAAGATCCCCTCTACGTATTTGCTCTTCAATCAACTTAAATAGTTGATAGTAGATTGGAATCACTGAGCTCTTATCGATCGTTTCTTCTTGAATCACCAATAACACCTATTCCTAATTATAATTGTCTATACATTCCAACTTTCGCTAATTTTAGCATGCCCTAATAAGGGTGTCAACACGAAGTGTCTACAAAGCCACTATGCCACGAAACTACAAAAGCAAGGGAGGTAATCCCTTGCTGACGTCGATCGCTGATCTGCTCTGAGATTTTCACTAAGTAAAACAGATGTACCCAACTGGCACACCTGTTCAATGAACTCAACCAAGGACCCTTAAAACTCACAAGAATTTGCCGTTCTGGGGAAAGCGATCACATCGCGGATATTAGACATTCCCGTCAGATACATAATAACGCGTTCAAAGCCGAGCCCGTATCCAGCATGTTTCACGCCCCCATACCTCCGCAAGTCAAGATACCATCCGTAATCCTCTTCGCTCAGCCCGGATTCCTTCATTCGGTTTTGCAAGACATCAAGACGTTCTTCCCGTTGGCTACCTCCAATTATTTCGCCAACCCCGGGAACCAGAAGATCCATAGCTGCCACCGTCTTATCATCCTCATTAAGTCTCATATAAAACGCCTTAATTCCTTTTGGATAATCCGAAACAAAGACCGGTTTTTTAAAGACCTTCTCTGTCAGGTAACGCTCATGTTCGGTTTGAAGGTCCGTGCCCCAATGAACAGGATATTCAAAGTTACTATTTTCCTTCTCCAGCAATTCTACAGCTTCAGTATACGTAATATGCCCGAATTCGGAGCCCAAGATATTCTCTAACCGCTCAAACAACGTCTTATCAACAAAGTTATTAAAGAACGCCATTTCCTCTGGTGCATTGTCCATGGCATACTGGATAATAAATTTCATCATCTCTTCAGCCAGATTCATGTTGTCCACGAGATCAGCAAAGGCGATCTCCGGTTCGATCATCCAAAACTCAGCAGCATGTCTCGCTGTATTCGAATTTTCCGCTCGAAACGTCGGTCCAAACGTATAAACATTGCGAAACGCCATACAGTACGCCTCAACATTGAGCTGGCCACTAACCGTTAGGCTCGCAATACGACCAAAAAAATCTTGGGAAAAATCAACGTTACCGACTTCGTCCCGAGGAGGCTTAGCCAAATCCAAGGCCGTCACCCTAAACATTTCCCCGGCACCCTCAGCATCACTTCCTGTAATGATCGGAGTCTGCACATAGACATAACCTTTCTCCTGAAAGAACTTATGAATCGCGTAGGCAACGACAGAACGCACTCGAAAGACAGCCGCAAACGTATTCGTTCTAGGACGCAAATGCGCAATCGTTCGTAAATACTCAAACGTATGCCGTTTCTTTTGCAGAGGATAATCCGCTGCAGACAGTGAAAGCAGTTCAATTTGTTCCGCTTTCAATTCAAAGGGTTGCTTCGCTCCAGGTGAAGGAATCAGCGTTCCTTGAATACGCAGGGCAGAACTAATTGTGAGCTTTCCGATCTCTGTAAAGTTGGTAAGACTTTCTTCAAAAACCACTTGAATGTTCTCAAAAAAACTACCATCATTAATTTCAATAAATCCAAACGCTTTGGAGGAACGCACCGTACGAACCCATCCCGATAGCTCAACTTTCTGATTAAGAAACTGGTCAGTCTCTCTGTAAATTTCCTTAACTGTTACCGATTGCATTGTAATCCTCCTGAAAATCCCCTTGAGGATTTAAGCATTTTCTAGTTTTAAATTATACCTGATTAGAATCCCAACTTCAAATCACAAACCGCTTGCTTTGGACCTTCAATTCCTCCGTCAATAAAATCAACTGCCGTACGCTATCACGAATTGAGCTGACTGTTGCACTCATTTCCTCTGTTGAAGCGGCAATTTCTTCGGCAGCTGCTGCATCTTCTTGCGTCATACCCGTAATCTCAGAGATTGACCTAGTGATTGTCTGCCCCATCTGAACAACTTGCTGAACCTCTCCCGCCATTACTTCCAGCAACTGAGCAACTGTTTGCGTTCCCTGAGAAATCTCCACAAATTGTCCGAGAGCCCGCTCCCCGATTCCTGATTGATCCTCGATCAAATTAACTGCTTCTTCTGAAACTCGAGCTGAATTTTCCACATTTAGAGTCACTTGATCGATCAAAACCGCGATTTGAGAGGCGCTTTGTCTTGACCCTTCCGCCAGTTTTCGGACTTCTTCAGCCACGACCGCAAATCCTCGCCCAGCTTCCCCAGCGCGAGCCGCCTCAATCGCTGCATTGAGGGCAAGGAGATTCGTCTGTTCGGAGATCCCCGTAATAATCTGGGTAATCCCGCGAATTTGTCCTGTTTGCTCTTTAAGAACATGGCTTCCTGTCTGGATTTCCTCCACTTTAGCTGCGAAAATTCTCATTTTGTCAGCCAAATCCTGCATTATTGCTTCCCCTCGCAGCGTCCGTGCATTTACTTCAGAGGTACTACCGGCGACACGTTCCATATGTCCGGCCAAATTTTGGACGCTTTGATTGATACCCTCACTTTGCACACTCATCTCACTCGTACTCAGGGCAATTTTTTGAGCGCCCCTGGCTACCTGACTAACACTCAAGGCTACTTGGTCTGCTCCGCAAGATGTTTGATCAGTCGCAGCCGAAATTTCCCTCGTCGAATCCTCTACCTGCCCCACTGCTTGGTTAATCGAGGAACATATTTTCTTAGTGTTTTCAAGCATCTTTTTCAGAGCAAGAGTCAAGGTTTCTAACTCACCATACCAGTTTGTTTTAATATCAACTTTCAAATTGCCAGTGGCTAGGACCTCAGCATCTTCAGTTAACTGAATCAGCGGTCGGGTTAAAATAGAAGAGACAAAATATCCTGACGCTACACCAAAGATAAGGACCAGCAAACCAACCAGCAATACCCAATGTATTAAGGCGTTTAGCTCTTGTGCTACCCCTTTTCTCGAAAGCGCAGCCTTAATATATCCCTTAATTTCACCATTATAGTCTTTAAAGGGAATAAGCAACACATTCGACTGACCATCTTCGCTTACCAAGAATTGGGTTTGTCCATTAGTTAATGCTTGCACTGAAGCCTTCGAGACAGGGAAATTATCTTGATCAGTACCAGCCAGTAGTCCTCCATTTTCCTTTACCTTTTTGACTTGAGAGGTGGCCGGATTGAGAAGATAGATAAAGTAATCTCCGGAATTCTTCTTCTGTAACGTTTTCAGAAAATCTTCGCCAAAATCCATTCCATATTCTGCACTTCCAACCCACTGATCTTGATACTTGACCGGCACCACAACTCGAAACCCATATCCCTCAACCCCCTCTTCCAACCCTTCCACAATTTTATGCTCTTTATTGGCAGCTACAACTGTAGGCCGAATTTTCGAAAGATCATCTCCGAATTTATTGGGTGAATGCGCTCGATAGAATGAAATAGCCGGCGAGAGATGAAATTGAAGTTGACTAAAACCTTCTTCCTTTATCACGTCAAAGACTGGTTGAACCAATTGGGCAAGAGTAGCCCGATCGTGTTCTGCTAAAGCCTTAGCCACGTCCGGATCCATGGTCATTGATAGCACAGCGGACTTCGCACGCTCTAAGCGATTAGCGAATTCATCCTGGATTCCTTGTACCATAAGCTTTTCCGTTTGAAGTTCACTTGTTTTGAGCAGCTTCTCGGCATTCCAAAGGCTTGCCCCAGATAAGGCTGCCACCACAATGATAATCACCAAACCCGTCATCAGGGTAATACGGGTTTTAATTGACATAGAACGTTTAATCAGCTTTGACATTTTATAGTTCCCCCACAACTTCTAATCCGATACTTGTTTTGCTATTATTTCTTCATATATTTTTCAATTTCTAACGTTCCAAGAATATGACATAATTTACACTTAGTTTACATTTGTTCATATTTATTTACACATAGTTCACACTTTATTTACACTATGTTACACTGCATGCGACAAATTAAATGCAATCCACACGACATAAATAACGTCATGTGGATTGCATTTAATTTGTTTTATCATTTTCGAAACCAAGAACGTTTATGCCTAGACGGAAAACACCTCCCCAAAATCTATAGAACCTTTCAGTTTTCATCCTCCATCATTGTTTAACAGTTCATTTAACCTCGCCTCAGTCAGTCCTTCTTCCGCATAAATGGGAATATTATGCTCTTTAAATAATGCCGCTGTCACTCCCTGACCCGACTTTATCCGATGGGTAAAGCTGCCATCATAAATACAATTCACTCCGCAGGAAGGACTGCGTTCCTTAAGAATCGCAGCGCTAACCGTAACCATCTCTGCGATTTTAATAACTTCTTTCGCCCCTAAGATGAACGCTGTGGTTACTACGTCTCCCTGCTCCCCCCGGACCGAACAGATCCCGCGCAGTACATCCTGCCCTGTTCCATCCACAATCTCCACAGGAACACGCGGAGTTGGCAAGCCACCCAATTGTTCTGGGCAAACCGGGATAAACCTGCCTAAAGAACTGTATTCCTGAAGCAAAGTATGGGCATTCGTCGTACCGTCATATTTCGTATTTAAGCCAAGCAAACACGCGCTTACAATAATCATGGACTCACCCACTTTCTTAACTTAACGAAATCATCAACCGCAACCCCTTTTAAGCTACCTGCAGTCAAGATCAATTGTATGCTTTGAATTGAGCAAAAGGCCCTCTCCAAAGCATGGAGAGGGCAATAATCTAAAACGCCATATGTTAAATTACACTTAATCTTCTGCGTAAATTCCGAATGCTAATTTCGTGTTCACCTAAAATATCCGATGTTGCTAGTTGGCTATCTTGAATATCTAACAAAATCGCCTTTGTTTCTGTTCTGAACTCTAACAGCCCTGCCGTTTGTTCCAAAATAACTTCTTGCCGCTTTTTAATCAGTTCCACGGAACTTTCCAAGCTCCCCATCCTTGTCTTAAGCTCTGCTACATCTGTCTTAAGCCCTGCTACATCTGTCTTAATGCTTTTTATGTCTTGTCCCATCTCAGTCAGGCGATTGAGGATTTCTTTCAATTCACTCATGATCTACCCCCTTTCAAACCACTAATGAAATCTCAGCATAAAAACCGCTTGTCTCAATTATAAAGGAGAAACTTAGCTCGTTCAAGACTTAACTTCAAATCTTTTACATTTTTTTGCATTCCAATTCGTGTCCTAAAACGTTTCATCCACCTCTATGCCCGCCATTTTAATCAGATACATAGCATTGCGCGTGGTTGAAATTCCAGGCCGAAGTTTATAGTCAAAATGAATTTCATCATTTTTATAATACTCTCTAAAATGATAGTTTCGGATTTTCCGATCACTTTCACGCTCCAGATCCCCTAATTCCAGATCATGAGTAGATACCATACCCATAGCCCCAACCTTGCTCATTTGCCGAATCAAGACCTTAGCCCCAGCGTGTCGATCTTGTGAATTCGTCCCTTTGAAAATCTCATCTAATAGGAAGAAAATATCTTTCTCTGTTTTTGAGGCGTTGACGATCTGTTTAATGCGCAATAATTCCGCGTAAAATGAAGAGATACTTTCCCCGAGGTTATCACTCACACGCATGCAAGTATAAATTTTCAGCAGCGAACAGCTAAAGTGCTGAGCACACACGGGCGCTCCGGCATAGGCCAAAACAAGATTAATGCCCACCGTCCGAAGTAAGGTGCTCTTACCAGACATGTTTGAACCCGTAATTAACAGAATTCCGGAACCCTTCTCTAGGGATAAATTATTGCAAACTGACTTTTCTAAGAGCGGGTGCCCCATATTGGCCGCCACAATACCTGAACTCACCGCAGTAATCTTCGGAAATTCCCAGCCTGGGTGGTCGATGTGAATAATAGCCAGACTGCTTAAGACCTCTAGTTCAGCGATGGTATCAAGCCAGCGGTCAAGATAACGTCCAGACTTCTCCTTCCAAGATTCGAGAGAGATCATGCATTGAATATCCCAGAGCGTGAGAATATTAATGATCAAAAACATCGCATTACTGCGGTTGGCTATTAGCTCAGCCAAACCCGATAGCTTTCTGATCTGTTCAAAAGCCATCTTGCCATCACGATCATATAAACCTTTTTTCAAAATTTGTAGATAATCTGCTTGAAAGCCTCGCTTTTCAAACCGTTCCAGCATTTTTTCATAGACTTTAATACTGTCTTTATACGAATAAACAGCATTAAGCACTTTGCCCCTTTGCTTTCCTACAAAAAGTATAATCGCCTGAATTATGAGACCCATAAGTGGATACCAGACGGAAACTTTCGCAGTCAGAAGGTAAAAAAGTAAAAATGCCCCCGTAATGATCGGAAGCGCACGGGCTAAAATCAAAACCCCCATGCGCAGATAGGTTGGATCATAGCTCTTTGCCCACTCAATAATTAACTGCGGTGAATCCAGCGGTCGCTTCGTCATCCTAGCCTCTGCTAAAAACCGCTGCCGCCAAGCCAGATTTAGGGCAAGTTCCTTGATAGCCTCTTGCCTCTGTTGAATCGTTTCGCTCCCTGCTGGAGACTCGGTCAGGGCTTCTTTCAGCTTTGCTCTTCCCCTAAAGGTCTTTGCGGTATTGATCCATTGAAAGAGTGAACCATAACCAAAAAGGTCAAGATCTTCTGCATAAGGGTGAGCTGGGTCTTTAAAGTCTTCTCCCTTATCTGTGAAGGATTTCCATTCTCCCGCTAAGCGCTGCAAGGCTTGAGCATAGTTTTCATAAAGTATCCGGATATAATTTTGCTGTGTTCTTAATTTCTGATGCCAAAGAACTAAGCCAGCAAAAGAAACCAACGTAATGATAATTATTCCCAAACCCAAGGAAGATTTTTGATTCAAATATAAGAATATTGCCAGCACACACCCCGCGAGGAACGTAGCAAGTCTTATATTACTTAAGCGGTTAATCGTTTGGGTTAGTTTTTCTAACCGCTGTGCGTAATACGTCTTTCGTTTGTCATACTGCTGTTGTGACTCTTTCAACTGTTTATCCCCCAAATACATCAGCCAAAGAAATTGTTAGATCTTCAAATATTACGCTCTCAATGACTTCGTCTATTTGAAACTACTTTTCAAGACTATATCAGAAGTATACACTACCCAAGCGATCATTACCACATCTTGGAATTAAATATCCAAGCTGATCTTACAAAAAGCAACCCTCTATCCAGAGTATTTCTTCGTTCGTTCTTTCCTAATAAGAACACGAATGCTATACTTGTTGATTGGAGGGATTATTATGGAACATAGCAAATTATCGTCCATGTTACTGGCCTTAGATTCTCTTTCAATTTACAGAGGACTCTTGGAGAATAGGGTAATTAGTAAAGTGAAGGCACTGCTTACTTCCTTAAACAAAGCAGATGTTGTTCTTAGAGAGGCACTCAACTCCTATCATGAATTTTACTTTGAACTTGCTCAGGAAAGCGCGACAATGTCACTCAAGGATTATATTCTCGAACAAATAATTTTTGATGAAAATCCATTCACCTTGCAACATCAGACAACCCAGAGTAACAGCTCTAATAATATAATCGAGAAAGCTGCTGCCCAAGATTTGACCAATCTTCAACTTATATCTCAGCTTAATCCTGCTTTAGTTAAAGCCAACTTATTTGAGCTCTACAAAACCGGACCCTATGCTACCCTCATTGAAGGACTTCCAGAATGGATTTTAGAAAGTCATTCTCTCAACCCTGCTGACCACCTAAACCACATAACAGCACACATCAATACCTGTACCTACTGGTCCGACAGTCTGGAAGAGCTCAAAAAATTCCACCAACACTACGGCTGTGGCTTATTCGTACGCTATTTTGCGTTTGTTTGGGAAAGAGCCAACGGTTCAGGTTATATTAGGGGAATCGCTAGTCCTGACCCAATCACCTTAAACGAACTGGTAGATTACCAAAACGAACGTTCAAGAGTTGTTGAAAATACACTTCAGTTCTTAGAAGGCTTTCCGGCTAACAATGTCCTTCTTTACGGAGACAGGGGAACTGGGAAATCATCCACTGTCAAAGCCCTACTTAACGAATATCATAGCCACGGCTTGCGGATGCTGGAAGTTCCAAAGGCTTATCTTGCTGATTTCCCTCTGATCATCAGGCTTTTGAAAAACAGAGCCCAGAAGTTTATCATCTTCGTTGATGATCTGGTCTTTGGGGACAACGAGGAGAACTATACTTCGCTAAAAGCCGTACTCGAGGGTGGCCTAGAAAGTAAAACATCCAACCTGGTTATCTATGCCACCTCCAACCGAAGACACTTGGTAAAAGAATATTTTAGTGAGAGAGCTGGTTTGCAGTCGGGCAACCATAATGAAGAAGTACATGCCGGAGACAGCATGCAAGAAAAACTTTCACTCGCAGATAGATTTGGCATTAGTGTCGTCTTCTCTTCACCGGATCAAAAACGCTATCTGAAAATAGTCGATGGGATCGCTGCCCAAAAGCATTTAACGATTGACGAAGAACGCTTGCATCGAGAAGCACTGCAATGGGCACTCTGGTATAACGGTCGTTCTGCAAGGACCGCCAGACAGTTTGTTGATTGGATTGAGGGACATGATGCAATCAAGAGCCCTAATTGTTGATAAGCTTAAGCGCGCAAAAAGTAGCCACCGAAAAGACTGAAACAATTGCCAGGGGAGTTAGTAAACTGTCAAAAGCACTCTCTCCCACAGCTCCGTTACGCCTCCTTGCCAAATGCCCTTCACCTTGCCCTTTCCCCTTGGAAAGCGTTCCCTTCAGACCACTATCATCTCCCAATCCTTGAGCGTTATTAACACTGCTTTGTATTATAGGAGCCTTAGTCTCAAAATCCCCAGTATAAATTGTATAGCAACCAAAACTAAGCGCCAATCCAACCACAATTCCCATTATTCTTATCGTTCTACTTTTCCGAACTACTCCGAAAAATTGTTGGCAGGTATTCCTTACCCAGGCCCAATTAAACCCGAGATGAATTCCAATTAATACAAGGGAACTGTAGGCTACGTCTCTATGCAAATTTTGAAAGAGATGTCGATTACTTGCTTTAAAAACATCCACTAAGATAGTTCTAGAAATCATAATTCCACTCACGATGATAAAACCCATCGCTAGCAAGAGCAGCACATCGACTAAATAACCTATTTTTATTCGCCAAGCTAGTTTGGGACTTAGTAAATTCGCAGTAACCTGTTTTATCCATTTTGTTTTCAAGGCAAGGTGTACTACGAAGGCTCCCCCCAAAGCCAAGCCGGCGATTTCGTGGAATCTTAAGCCTCCAAAAACTCTCATATTAAAGAGCAAGGCAAAAACGCCGAGCAAAACGATATCCAAGGCCAGTTTAAAGTAATTAATCGTTTTCATTGACTCAACCCCTCTTCTATTTTGGGGGGAGTAAACTCCCGCACCGAAATCCCAATGTTCAGCTTTAGCTTTAGCGAGCTCCCTCACAGATTTACAATTAGCCTAAACTTGTAGGATGATCTCATGTTCCTACTTTACTTGGCAACTGTGACAAATTTGTGACATAATTATTCAGAACTTATGGAGAACCTTTTGCTTACAAGAAATCCGAAGAAATCTTGACCACTTTCTAAAGTGGTGCGTATTTCAAACCAAGAGCCTTTCACCCACAAAAAGTGAAAGGCTCTTGATTTCATAAATTATAAGTCCTTTAGGATATCCGCGATCACACTCCATTCCCTCAGCTTTTCCTCATAGCGCTTTGTATTCGCAGGGCTGGAGGAGGTAAGTTTATGGAACGTAATATCTGACGACCTCTCGAATCCAAGCCATTTCTTATACGTCTCATACGCTTTACCACCATTAAACAGAACTGTTTTTAGGTCAGGATAAGCCTTAAACAGGGCACTAAGATCGTTTACTTGCTCTTCTCGAATCTTAGAATCTAAACTACCTTCCCGATAACAAGTTCCGATAACATCCCACACAGCAATTTTCTTACTCTTCAGAAAGGACACCCTTTCTGCGTAGACCTGACTGGCTTGGGTATCGAAAAGCTCATAAAGTATCTTCCAGAATTGGTTCCTGGGATTAGCATAATATTGTTGTAATCTCAGAGATTCAACCCCCGGCATGGATCCCAAAATTAGGATACGTGCGTTTTTTTCAATGATGGGTAAAAATGAAGTCAACCGATTCAAATAAATCCCCCTTCATTAAAACCGTTCTGACTTTTTCAGCTAACTCTATTGCCCCTTTCAGCAAAGTTTATCTCTCCCTTTAAATGTTTAGACTTGTAGTACACTTGATATTACAAGTATACCCTACGCCTGAGTCAAGTCGAAACGAATGGCGCTCTTTGATTGCCTTCAGGGCTACAATTATTTATCGAGTCTGTCTAAATCTAGCCATCTATATCTTCTCGTGATAGAATGATGTAGTATATTTTTGAGTAAAAATAAATTTATGATAAAGGAACGATTAAGAATGATAAGTACCAGTGGGATAACTTTAAGATTTGGCAAAAGAGCATTATTTGAAGATGTTAATGTAAAATTTCTTCCCGGCAACTGTTACGGGTTAATTGGAGCAAATGGCGCAGGGAAATCTACTTTTTTAAAAATACTTTCCGGCGAAGTAGACTCTACCAGTGGCGATGTTATTCTAACACCCGGCGAACGAATTGGTGTTTTAAAACAAGATCATTTTGAATTTGAAGACTATGAAGTGCTGAAAACCGTAATGATGGGGCACGCCAGGCTCTACGAAATCATGGAAGAAAAAGATGCTCTCTATTCTAAACCGGACTTTTCCGAGGAAGATGGAATTAAGGCTTCCATCCTAGAGGGTGATTTCGCTGAACTCAATGGTTGGCAAGCTGAAGCGGAAGCCTCTGAATTATTGATGGGCTTAGGAATTGGTAAAGACCTGCAGAGCAGCAAAATGAAAGACCTAAGTGGGAGCGAAAAAGTTCGGGTGTTACTCGCTCAAGCCCTATTTGGTAATCCCCATATCCTGTTACTCGATGAGCCTACCAACCATCTCGATCTCCATTCGATTGCTTGGCTGGAAAACTTTCTCTACAATTATGAAAATACCGTCATTGTGGTCTCCCATGACCGCCATTTCTTGAACAAAGTATGTACGCACATTGCCGATATCGATTTTGGCAAAATCCAATTATACGTTGGCAATTATGATTTTTGGTATGAATCAAGCCAGTTAGCCTTAAGGTTAATGAGGGAGTCTAATAAGAAAAAAGAAGATAAAATTGAAGATTTGCAGAAATTCATTCAGAGATTTAGCTCCAACGCCTCAAAAGCAAAGCAGGCAACCTCCCGGAAGAAACAGTTAGAAAAATTAACACTAGATGATATTAAACCCTCCTCTCGCAAATATCCTTATATCGCCTTCACCCCAGACAGAGAAGCCGGCAACAATATCCTGACCATACAGAACGTAACTGTAAGTGTAGCTGGCGAAAAAATACTTGATAATATCTCGTTTATAGTAAACAAAGGCGACAAAATCGCCTTCGTTGGTCCTAATGGCAATGCTAAGACAACCCTATTTAAAGTTTTGATGGGTGAAATCACCCCGGATAGTGGAGAATTCAGTTGGGGAGTCACCACGACCCAAGCCTATCTCCCGCTGGATAACTCGTCCTATTTCGAGACCAAGCTAAATCTGGTGGATTGGCTGAGGCAATACTCCAAAGACCCCGACGAATCCTTCGTCCGAGGCTTCT
The DNA here is from genome assembly GCA_031292055.1 of Desulfosporosinus sp. Taxonomy (GTDB): domain Bacteria; phylum Bacillota; class Desulfitobacteriia; order Desulfitobacteriales; family Desulfitobacteriaceae; genus Desulfosporosinus. Next base: position 27,353 of record JARLHV010000072.1, on the reverse strand, counting down.
TAGGAAGAATGCTTTTTTCCGGAGATGAATCGTTGAAACAGGCCAGCGTTCTTTCCGGTGGGGAAAAAGTGCGCTGTATGCTTTCTCGGATGATGCTCAGCGGTGCGAACGTGCAAATCCTGGATGAACCCACTAACCACTTGGATATGGAATCAATCACAGCCCTCAATAATTCCTTGACAAACCTTGATGGAAACGTACTTTTCGTATCTCAGGATCACCAGTTTGTGCAAACCATTGCCAACCGTATCATTGAGATCACACCTAAAGGAATACTTGATCGGGTGATGACGTTCGACGAATATCTGGAAAATGACGATGTGCGAGTATTGTTAGAAACAATGTATAACTAAGCCAGCCTTGCAATTCCAGCGTCATCGTGTTAGGGTATGTCACGATACCCCTTCTATATCATGAAAATTGACGTTTAGGGGATTAATATTTGACATATCTCTATTTTTTGGATATACTGGAGAAAGCTCGTTAATACTAATGGATTTACGCAAACCTTCTCTATTGCCTAGGGCTCTGGGAAGAAGCTGATGAACTTACCATGTAGCGGGTAATATAGTAGTGGAGGTTTTTTAATGTTTAATGACAAAGTGCTAAGTTGCAAAGACTGTGGTCGGGATTTTGATTTTTCAGCGTCTGAACAAGAGTTCTACGCCGAAAAAGGGTTCACTAATGAACCTGGTCGTTGCCCCGAGTGCCGTGCAGCTAAGAAAGAACAAACCAGGAACCAAGGCGGCGGTGGCGGCTATGCTCGTCAACAACGCGAAATGTTCCCTGCAGTTTGCGCTACTTGCGGAAAAGAAACTACGGTTCCTTTCCAACCTTCTGGCGACAAGCCTGTTTATTGCCGTGAGTGCTATCAACCGCGCACACGTAGCAACTGGTAAATCGTTTAGCTTAGAACCCTCCCAAGCTTAAAGGCTGGGGAGGGTTTTTTATTTATCTAATTCCGAGACACCCACTTCTTAAGTGGGTGTTCCTTATTCCCTAAAGTGATTAGGCAAGTAAGGCCGCACCAAAAGCAGCTGTTAATTCAGGCTCCGGTGGGATGACAACCTTCCCTTTCAACTCTTGTTCGAGAAAACGGATCAGAAGATTGTAATGTGCGCCGCCTCCGGTAAATATCAAACATTCCGGATGTCCGACAGACTCCACAAAATTAGCTAAGCGTTGAGCAGTACTTTTAAAGAGACCTGCGACTACTTCAGGTTTGGGAATCCCCTTGGCAAGCATTGTAATAACTTCAGATTCCGCAAACACTGTACACATTGAATTAATGGGCATCGGTTTAGCATCGGCCGCTAACTTCAACTCCTCTGAGCTTAGATCTAATCCTTTGAGGATAATATCCAAAAAACGCCCGGTCCCAGCAGCACATTTGTCGTTCATGATAAACCGAACAATTTTACCTTGTGCGTTTTTCTTGATAACCTTAGCGTCTTGCCCACCTAAATCCAGGATATACGCATAATCCGGAAAATAGGCATGGCAACCTCTGCCCTGACAGGAAATCTCCGTAATAACCCGTCCCTCCGGAAAGTTTACTCGGCCATACCCTGTCACCACAAGCTGCTTGGGTTCTTCTCCGTATTCTGCCCTATATACCTTTAATAAGCGAATACCCGCTTGGACAGAATCGAAACGGGAGGGCACCACTTGACTATAAATCCGTTCCCCGTCTTCTAACACTACCAACTTTGTATTAACCGAGCCAAGATCTAACCCGGCTTGCTTCATGCACGAATCATCTCGATTAAAGCCTCAATCCTAGTCAAGAGTTGCCCTTGATCTTCTGCCGAAAAATCAGTTTCCAAGCGAAGATAAGGAATAGTTCCTTCCATTGCTCTACCAACGAAATAACTTTCCACACCATAAGGCTGGCAGAATTGAAGGGTACAATCAATCACAGCATCTGCTTGTAAATTTTTAGCCATATAGGATATATCTTCGATACGTCCTTGATTTGGAGTAAAGCAAGCACAATTCACCTTCAGTGGACGTTTGGCAATATTGGCGAGCATATCCGTCACATTGTCGGCAGGTTCAGTCATATCCTTATAATAGCGTTCTCCCGTACAAGTCTCCTCCCCAACCACGACTGCCCCAGTTTGTTCGATCAAAGCATGAAGTTTCCAGTTCGGAAGTGGTTGTGGCGTTCCCGTCAGCAGAATCCGTGGCGCATCAGCGGGTGCTACTCCCACTCCCTCTTTAACCCGCACATCAAGTTCGTCACAAAGGGCGTTAACCTGGGCAGCGAAGCGAACCGGATCATCAAAGAAAGCAAGTTGATTGATGACCAAAACATCTAAGCCGTGAATCGGCGCCGGATTATGTTTTCTGAGGCTAGCTAACCTTTGCAGCGCTTGACGCTTATTATTAATCTTCTCAATTCCTTGGGCAAGATTCTCAGCAGTTAAATCCACCTTGGTCTCACGCTCAATGAAAGCAGCAAATTCCCGTACTTCTTCTTCCCAAAGCTGGGCGTCTTTCGCGTCTTTCTTTTGCGGGAGGTCCATCACATAAGTTGGGATATATTCGTTTAAAATCTCCCAAGCCTTCTTTTTCCCGTCACACGTCGTCTCTCCGATAACCCAATCAGAAACTTGAAAATAAGGGCAAATCCGATCGAGTTTAAAACCCATCGTGGACTTAATCAACGGACAAAGATTGCGAGGCAAGAGCTTTTCTCCCGAAGAAACCGTAAACTGAGCACCGGCACATAATCCGATACTGGCACTCCCCGTGGCCACGACGATTTCCTCTGGAACATAGACACAAAAAGTGGAAAACACCTTGGCACCGGCTTCTTTCATAGCAAACAATTCATGCACGCGAATCCCATGCACATCTCCGACCACAGCATCGAAATACCCCATAGCCGCTGGACGGTTTTTCCGATTCAAGAAAAGTTCCGTAAACACCTGTGGAAGCGGAGCTAAGAATTCATCATGTTTAGCCAAGTCCATATTAAGCCGTTCCCACAACTCTCTATTTTCCATAAATAACCACTCCTCATCAAGAATAATCCTTAATATATATTCTATCACTACGAAGTGATTTCCTTCTATAAGCCTTTAATTATTTTTATTATACATAGTTCACTTGCCCTTTTGCTGCCATCATCGCTGTGTTTGATAGCGTTTACTTCAGCTAGGGCGTGGCGATGCCCGTCAAAACTCCATACCCGTCCAGGACTTTAACTGTAGCGACAAGCCCACCAGCATTGGATTTCAGTTGAAGATCCTTTCCGCTTCCTTGCTCCAGGAAATACTTATTGAGACTGTAATCTACCTTGAACATTTCGGACTCATTGTTCTGATTATATGTTTGCTGAAATTTCCCTCTCAGATAAACACCCTGCTGAGGTTTATTCTCACTGACTTGATCAACAACATAGTACTTGCCCTCTTGCTTAAGACTGACATAAAGAGTCTTATCACTCACCTTGTCGATCGGAAGAGTCACCTTAGACTTTGGTATATCAGAAATCGCGAAGCTTATAGCAACATAATCCCCCCTAAATAAGTCCGTCGGGTCAAAAGCCTTCGTTTCCAGTAAAATTTCTTGCCCGCACAGAACAGTCATTTGAGGTTTAATCGTCAGCGCCAACAGAATGAGCAGAGGAAACAACACCGCTAGTAAAAACGTTTTCTTATTCATACGAGCGTTCCTCCTTTAGGCGTCTTCATCATCCTTTCAAAATAGTAACCGAAACCGAGTAAAAGCAGCCCTCCAACGATAAAAAACAGTGATTTCGGTAAAAAAGCAAAGGTATCCGTGTAATACCTGAAGATAGTAACACAGACAAAAATCAGACTAATGAGACTCCCCTTGCGAATGAGGAGAAACAATAAGACAACAAAGGCTAAAGCAAAGAGAATACTCATCAGTCGAGTTGACTGAACGCCAACTAAGACGCCCCATAAATCAGGAATGGTTAGAATCACACCGGTTATACCTAATAAAATGTTACCCTGCAGTTGAAAAATATCGAACTCTAAGTGGTGTTTGACCCCATACATCAAAAGCCCCAACACAAAAAAGATCAATACCACATATAAGCCCTTCACTTCATAGTGGAGGGTAATTTGCAAAATGAAACTTAAAGCTGTAAGGTTGGCGAAAAACAACAAGAGTCTCGACTTAGCAAAGTAATTAAAAGCCACGTAGAGCAAGGGAACCCCCACCCAGGCAGCATATGGAAAGCCTTGGTCGAACGAGCCATTCAGGTAGACCCCAAACAGAATATTCGCGCCCAACATTAAATATTTATCCTTAAGCTGAAACGCCATCGGCAGTACTCCCAACGACCAGAGCAGAAAAGCCGTAGGAAAGTCTCCTCCCAAATTATACATCTGTCCGATCAAAAAGATTCCGGCACCGTAAACCAGTGTTCCTAAGTAAATAAAACTTCGGCCCGTCTTAGGATTGTGCTCAGATAGCAGGTATCCTGCCAGGTTTACAGCACCGAAAACTCCAAAGATAATAAAAAGTTTGCCTAAATGGCTGATTCCAGTCCAGTTGCTGGCGATAAAGCTCAAAATTCCAAGTCCAACCAAAATTGCCCCAATCGTAACTACCACCCGAATAAAATTGAGACCGCCCTTTATCTCATAAATCTCTAGGATCCCATTTTTTTGCTCCGCTGTGATAAGTCCGTCATTTTCATAGTGTTCCAGTTCTGTACTTACTAAGGAGAAATCAGCTTTACTGATCTGTCTTTTCAAATCGCTTTCCCCCTTTATACTGACCAGCACTCAGAATACCGTCTCAGAGAATCTACTCTGAAAGCCTGAGTTTGCTATGTTAATGCTCAGAGTAGATTCCGAGCAATGTGTGCTTGTTTATTTTTTATCAGGTATTTCCTTTTTAACGGCTATAGTAATATAGCATAGCCCATAACCCAACATTGAAAAGAAGGAGGCCATAACAAAAAAGTTAAAGCTCAATTGATAATACCTCCTTCCATGTTACTTTGCGTGATCTAATCAGACATTCAGTAATCATAATTCTACAATACCCTATTTCTATGCACTTAGAGTTACAAAATAGTTACAAAATTATGATAATATCAACGAATTCATTCACTTTGTATCTTCCATCGTCATTATTTGGGCACCGTTAGCCAAAAATGCTTTTTCCCAATTATCGACATAAAACCCTGTCGCCCACTCGGCCATAATCACAGTTTCTCCCTCTTTTAGCCCGATTTTAGCCAAAGGTTCGCTATCCAATTGACCGACATTGCACGCGTAAACATAGAGTTTTGTCTTTGTTATAACAAGGGCAATATCCCGATTGGGAGAGCTAAAAGCATCCACGGCCTCTGGAACTCGGTCTTTGATGTTCTGCCAGCTAAGACAGAGAGTGTCATAAAAAATCAATTTAGCTGGTGGAATTGAATTGACATTGAAATCCCTATAGCTCGGCGTAGTGCCCTCTTGATAATTGATTCTGCCACGGAGATACCAATGTCCATTTTTGCGAGCGAGCCCAAAATTTTGTTCAAAGCCAGCATCATCCGACACTGAAATTCCTTGATTGTTTAAAGCCAGGCTTGCCTGAGTTCTAGCACTGTTAAACGCAGTTAAGCCACTGTTCCCTAGCAAATCGGACAACTTGATCCCTTCAGGTGCGGAGATTTTGTCCACTGGTAGTACCTGCAAATGATTGATACCATCAGCATCGTTTTCTACTGCTACATAATCATTACCCACGTAATCGATGATCCTTTTAAAAATTCCTTTTCCAGCTTGACGTTGGTTGATTGCCGCAGCTCGCGGTTGACTGATCGGAACCTTTGTTGAGACATCATTAGCCGTTAATAAATTTTCCGCCTTGGCCCCTACCTGTTCATTACTTACCTGAAGCTCCCAAAAGCCACTACTGCGCGGGAAAAAGATATCGTTACCTGTTAAAATCGGATGTAGCTTCTTATCGTCCGACGCTAACCATAGTGTTTGATAGGTAAAGTCATCATTTGGCCCGCTGTTACCATCGGATCCAGACGGAATTTTAAGCCCCACCAGAACACCGGATGCTCTTGAATTACTCTGTTCGTTCGTTTTAAAATCATTGAGGTTAGCCGTAGCTAAAGAACTATCCACTTGATCTGAGACCTTCTGCAGGTAGAGTGCCTTATTCTGAACAAAGGCAATGACCTTTGTATCATCGATTTTCATAAATTCGCTCAGGAAATTCTCGGCAGAGGATACGGTAATGACACTAACTTCTTTACTGTCTGGTATTAAGGTACTTGATAGATTAAGATATTTGGTCATTAGGTAATCTCGGGAATTCACTTTTTTTATCTTATAGGTAGGATTACTCCAGACATAATCACCCAGCATCGCAACTTTACAAGTGAATTGAGCACTATCCCCTACCCAGTTTTGTTGACTCCCTCCAGAATTCCCACTGGTCTGTAAGTCTTCAATGACCAGCCATTTCCCCTCCAGCGGGCAGAGAGTATAAACTGGCGGAATGAACCTCCCCGCTGTCGTCCAGGAAAGATTGGCACAGCCTCCCAACAAAAGCATAATTACTCCGACCAGCAACACTTTATACACCTTAAACATAGAAGCGCTCCCTTTTAGCCTTTAGGTAGGGTAATAAACACTTTTGTCCCTTGATTAAACTCACTGGCAATCTCCAACTTACCACCCATGAGATTGACAATTTCCTCACAAATTGATAACCCGATCCCGTTTTTCGAGAGTGAACTTTTTCCCTTGTAGAATTTTTCTTTAACCATAGGAAGCTCCTCAGCAGCTATTCCGCAGCCGGTATCCAAAATAGTGAATAACAATTCCTCATTTTGCATCTCTATGTTAAAGTTAACCTGTCCGCCCGCAGATGTGAAATTAAAGGCATTATCCAGAATGTTGATAAACACTTGCTTGAGTCGATTGGCATCTGTGCAGAAATTTGGCAAATCTTCAGGATATTGAACAAGGAAGTCGATATTCTCTCGCACTGCCCTTGGGGTTAATTGTTTCTGAATATGCTCCAGAAGCAAGGTCAAATTAATTTCTGCTTTTTGCAGTATCACCCGACCGGAGACAAACTTGGAGAAATCCAGGAGTTCTTCGACCATTAAGGTAAGTCGTTCACTCTCTTTGGCGATAATCCCCAGGCCATCAGCCAACATCTCTTTGTGTTGAAATTTTTCATTTTGTAATGTGATCGCCCAGCCCATGATCGAGGTTAACGGCGTACGTAACTCATGCGAGATCGAAGAGATAAAATCATTCTTGAGCTGTTCTTTTTTTACGATCTCATCCGCCATATAATTCAGAGTGTCTGAGAGCCTCCCGATCTCGTCGGAATGGGTTTTTCTACTGCGCGCTTGGAAATTCCCTGTAGCCATTTCCTGAGCAGCTTTCGTAACTTCTTGCAGAGGCAAAATAATTGTATTGGCTAAAAATACACTAATCAAGCCGGCCACAAAAATCACTGCCAAGCCGATTGAAATAAAGATATAGGCCGTGTTTTTAATATCCACATCAACAGCACTTAAGGACGTAATAAAACGCAAGGCCCCCACTATTTCATTGTTGGCCTTTAATGGGTACGCCACAGCCATAACTTTCTGGCCATTTAATCTCCCAATCCATTCTCCTGTTTCTCCGTTTAAGGCGTCTTTAATATCGTTAATCGCTACATTTCCGGGAGGAATCACCCCCAGCGAATCCATTACAATACTGCCATCCTTAGCGACAATCTCCACTTCGGCATTGCTTTGGTTCCAGAAAGCATCGACATTATATAAGACATTTTCCTGAAGGGATGTGTCTGAGAAATACTTAGCATATAAATCAGCCGAAATCTTAATCTGGTTCGTAAGGCTTCCTTCTAAACTTCCATAGTAATTTTGTCGCACAGTGTAGATCAGGAGCATTTCAAGAATAGTAACTGTAATAATAATGACGATCATAAAATTGGCTGTCAACCGAGCTCGAATGCTTTTCAGTTTAAGGTTCTTGCTGCCATCGATAGCCAGAACCCCAAACCGTTCTAATATACTCTGGTTGCGAAGGATTGTCTTCAATCTTTTCCCGTAAGCGCCTAATATGGACATCCAATGTTTTAGTATCTCCAAAATAATCGTCACCCCAGACAGTATTCAACATTTCTTCCCGTTTAAGTGCCCTCCCAGGGTTTTTCATAAATACTTTAATTAAAGCAAATTCAATGGGGGTTAACTCAATTTCCTGATTAGCTTTGAAAAATTTATTAGCGGTAATATTCAGACACAAGTCCCTGCAGCTAAAAATCTCCCGAGGGTCTCCAAAACCCACACCTCGCCGCAAAACAGCTTTAACTCGAGCAATCAATTCTAAGGGATTAAACGGTTTTACCATATAATCATCAGCGCCCAGTTCTAAACCGAGAATTTTATCCGTATCCTGGCCTCTGGCCGTAAGCATAATCACGAAGGTTTCCTGCCTGGTCTCGCGGATTTTCTGACAGACTTCCAGACCACTGATACCAGGTAACATGAGATCAAGTACGACAACCTTCGGGACAAAGGTCTTCAACATCACAAGTGCTTCCTCTCCAGTTGCAGTATCACCCACTAAATAACCCGCCGCACTTAGGTTAAGGGTAATAAAACGCCGGATCGACTCTTCATCTTCTACGACCAATACCTTCACCTTTATATCCTTCATCTGACCACTCCTGACCACGCCTAACCACTCAGCCTATCGAATATGACAGGCTTGTGTTCCTATCGTTCTATTATAAAGCATTTAAAACCTCTGGCGAGAGTATTTTTTACTAATCTTAATTGTGCATTCCCTCTGGAAATACAATCGGCAACACATGCGGACCTAACACCCCAAACGAAAACCCTTGTTTTTTTAACACGTCAATAATCTCTGGCAAAGCCTCAATCGTTGTGGTTTTCCCTACCAGATCATGTAACAAGATAACTACCCGAGTCTTGCCTTGAATCTGCTGCTCAACATGCTGAATTAACGTATTCACAGGAACTAAATGAGCATCTGTATCTCCAGAATCAATATTCCAGTCCTCCATCAAATAACCTGCTGCATCCATAGTATTAAAATAGCTAACCGTAAAATTGCCAACCGTTCCTCCTGGAGCTCGAACTATTTGGGGGCGTATACCAAGGGTCTGATAAATTATCTCCTCGGATTTCTTCACATCAGCTAGAAACTCCTGAGGTCCCTTATACAGCGTAGCCATGTTATGTGAATAAGTATGATTGCCAATCGCATTACCCTGCTCGTACTCTGCTTTAAGTAACTCTGGATAAAGCTCCACTCGATGGCCGATATCAAAAAAAGTAGCCTGGATAGTTTCTTTGGCTAAAATAGCAAGGATTTTGGGCGTTGTACTGGGGTACGGACCATCATCGAAAGTTAAATAGGCCATTTTCCCAATTTCCGGCTGGAAATCACGCTGACGCATGGCTAAACCAGGAGCTGTCGGCGGGTTGCCTGCCTGATCATAATATGAATGAATTGGCGTGTCTGGGAGCCCAGGTGATGGAGTAGGCGCCAGCGCCAAATCTCTTTTTTCTGTATCTAAGATGATTGGATTTGATTTTAGCTCAGATTGGACAGATTGTTGTAGCGAATCTTCCGCTGGAGATGGAGATGCGGATGCCGATACTGACTGTGTCTCTCCAGCTGAGGACTGAGCTTGTTCCTCAAGGTTACTCTGATCCTCCTCAGTTAGAGGCGTTTCGTCATTCTGTTGAGACGGAGACACTTCTGTCGACGCTTCCTCTTGATCAGACTGTATAAAACTTGGAGGCATCGTCGTTCCTGACTCTTTAGCTGTCGTTGCAGGGGTTTTAGCACTACCGTTAACACTAGTCCGAAGCAAGAGTGCCATCCTGTTAGGCAGAGGAACTGAAGCCTCATTCGGCGCTGGTGGATCATACCGTTGAAAAACTGATTGAGCTGCTATACTCCATTGCGGATATGCCCCCACCAAGGAAACGCTCGAACCTAAAAAACAGACCATAAAGATCAGACCACCTATGATTTTCTTTTTGGACATAATTCTTTCTTCCTCTCCCTACATCTCGTCTCAGTCTTACAAAACCCGCCCTTTCGCATTACTTTTAGAATACACTAAATAGCTCCAGCGTTTGTTACAGAAATCTTAATAATTGTTACAAAATAGTTAAGGAAAGACCCCTTAACAAAACAAAATCCTAGGCTGCTAAAAGCCTAGGATCGTTCATATTAATCTTCATTCTTTACCGAGATCCCTAAAACGCCGTATGCTCAGTCCTAGTGATAATTTCCTCTTGGAGCGCCTCACTCAAATCGCAAAAATAATCACTATACCCGGCGACCCTCACGATCAAATCTCGGTGTTTTTCCGGCTCGGCCTGCGCTGCCCTGAGTGTCTGAGCATCAACTACGTTAAACTGAATATGATGACCACCCAATTTAAAATACGAGCGGACCAACTGAGCCAACTTCTCGATTCCTGCTTCCCCTTCCAGAACTTGGGGCGTAAACTTAAGATTTAAGAGAGTACCCCCCGTACGCGCGTGATCCAGCTTGGAAGCAGATTTTATAACCGCAGTCGGACCTAAGCGATCCGTACCTTGGACCGGAGAAATCCCCTCCGAAAGAGGTTCTCCTGCCCGACGCCCCTCTGCCGTGGCGCCCAGGACTGAACCGAAATAGACATGGCAAGTTGTCGGCAACATATTGATCCGGTAGACACCGCCCTTAGTAGTGGGGCGACCGTTCACTTCTGCATAATAAGCATTAAAGATATCCACCATCAATTCATCAGCGTAGTCAAGATCATTGCCAAAATGAGGCGTCTTGTTAATCAGTTGCAGGCGCACCGCTTCGTGCCCAGAAAAATTATCCTCTAAAGCCCGCAGCAATTGATCTATTGTAAGATCCCTCTGATCAAAGACGTGATACTTGATGCCCGCTAACGTGTCGGTTAAACTGCCTAAGCCAACCCCTTGGACATAGTTGGTGTTGTAACGTGCTCCTCCGTCATTATAATCTTTGCCTTTAGCAACACAATCGTCAATCAGCATTGAAAGGAACGGCGACGGCATATAAGTCGCATAAAGTCGCTCGATGATATTACTCCCTTTCACTTTAAGATCCATAAAGTAATGGAGCTGTGTTTTAAAAGCTGCAAATAGTTCCGCAAAAGAACTAAAGTCTCGGGGGTCTCCGGTCGCTAAACCCAACTGCTGACCAGTCCTGGGATCTAAGCCATTATGCATAGCCAACTCAAAAATCTTAGGCAGGTTAAAATATCCAGTCAAAATATAACTTTCCTTGCCGAAAGCCCCTGTTTCCACACAACCGCTGGTTCCGCCCTGACGGGCATCCTCAATCGATTTACCTTGGCGCAGAAGTTCCTCAACGACCGCATCAGCATTAAAGACAGAGGGCTGACCCCAACCTTTTCTGATAATCCTAGTCGCTCGTTTTAAGAAGCGGTCCGGGTTCTTCTTGCTCAATTGGATGTTCGAGCTGGGCTGTAAGAGACGCATTTCATCGATCACGTCCAGAATCAAGTAAGTAACCTCATTGACTCCATCCGAACCATCGGCTTTGAGCCCGCCGCTGTTAATATTGGCAAAATCCGTGTAGGTGCCGCTTTCAGCTGCTGTTACTCCAACCTTAGGCGGAGCGGGTTGATTGTTAAACTTTACCCAAAAACACTCTAAGAGTTCTTTGGCCTGTTCTTCTGTTAGAGTTCCCTCTGCCAAGCCCCGTTTATAGAAAGGATTCAAATGTTGATCCAGCCGACCAGGATTAAACGCATCCCAAGTATTCAGTTCTGTGATAACGCCCAAATGCACAAACCAGTAAGCCTGCAAAGCTTCCCAGAAATTCCGTGGGGCATGAGCAGGGACAAATGCACAGATCTCAGCGATTTTCTCCAGTTCTTCCTTTCTTTGCAGATCGGTCTCCACCTGAGCTAATTCTCTCGCTTTCTCCGCATGCCGTTCGGCAAACTGGATAATAGCTTGAGCACAGATCCGCATTGCTCGCAATTCTTCTTGTTTGTAGTAAGCGTCAACATCGTTAAAATAATCAAGTTTCGCCAATTGGGTATTGATCTCAACCATGACGTCTAAGAAACCAAAGCGATAGATTTTATCATCGAGCACCGTATGCCCAGGGGCTCTTTGCTCCATGAATTCAGTAAAAATGCCCGCATCATAGGCTGCTTGCCAGTCCTGAGACATCTCTGAAAAAATCAAATCTCGCATGGATTTGCCTTTCCAGAAGGGAATAATTCGCTCTTCATAAGCACGGCGAACCTCTGCCTGGACTTTAAACGATATTTTTGGACGAGAATCCAAAAGTTCTAAATCCTCAAGACTATGGCAGCAGAGTTCAGGGAAGGTATAAGTAGCCTTAGGAGCCGGACCTCTTTCTCCAACAATTAATTCGCCTGCATTGATACAGATCTCTTTTCTTTCCATGATATATTTAAAGGCCAAAGCCCGCTGAACAGGGACAGAAGAATTGCCAGCCGTGTGGTAGAACTCTGTTATCAACTCCGCCCTTTCCGCGGAGATATAAGCTTCAGTCTCTAAGCTTCGTTGCCTGAGCATGGTTACTCGCTCGTTCATTTTTAGAACACTCCCTTAGTCCGTAAATCGTCTGACTTAATTTATCTAAAATCCCTATCGCTCACGCTAACTGCAGTTTAAATTCAGGCTTAAAAACGTTGCCTAAATCGTACTAAATGATAAACTTACCGAATTAGATAACGATATTCCCGCTATGTCTTTGACCCCAGCCTTCACTGACAATTCATAATTGGCCTCAGCCACAAAAGGCGTAGAGTGTTTTATAATAACCACCATAGCATTAGCTGGATCAATAACTGGAGTGATATCTACGGTATCCGTTGTTTGAGTTGTAGTGTCTATTCTCCATAGTAAAATATTGCTCTGAATTGTACTTGAATCAACTGGTTGGTTGAATGAAATTCGCCATTCTTTGTCTAGAGCTATAGTTTGCTGAGCAGGGAGCACGGTAACGCCAACCTTAACTGTACAGGCTGCAGTTTTGCTTCCATCCTTAGTTGTAACAGTGACAACGGCTGTTCCTGCTTTTACGCCAACTACTTTACCATTTGCATCGACTGTAGCTATAGCTGGATCACTTGAATCCCAAGTAACACCTTTATTAGTAGCGTTGGTCGGTGAGATTACGGCTGTTAAAGCATCACTCATACCTATATCTATTGCTGCGCTGATTTTATTTAACGCCACTCCAGTTACGTTCGTGGCTGTAATGCCGCTTACCGCACTGGATTGTAATCCTTCACCATTGCCGTTTACAGCACTTACTTTGTAGTAATAAGTGGTGCTTGCCGTTAGATTTATATCACTGTAGCTTGCTGTCGTGCTCGTTCCTACTAAGGCATAGTTTCCTGTCGCACTAGTGGATCGATAAACCTTATAGCTTGTTGCTCCACTTACGGCACTCCAGGTTAAATCCAATTCGTTTGCACTGGGGCTATTTACACTCAAATCCGCCACACTTACCGGCACTCCGACGACAACGTTAGCCAATGCATTGATAAGGTTCCAGGCATCAACAGAACCCAAACCGGTTACCATATCATAGCCCGCATTTGCTCTATACGAGCCATTTGAACCACTTGTTATATCATGAAACACCGATGACTGACCCGCCAGGGAATATAAGGCTGAATCGGCTAAACCAATAGAGTTCAAGCCATTGTTTTTCCTACTCTGGTCAACTAGAGCGAAGATAGCCGCCCACTCTGGGGCCGCAGCACTTGTTCCACCATAAGTCATCCAACTACCGCCAAAATAAATACTGTAGCCAGTGTTCGGATTGGCGTTGAGTGATACATCTGGAAACATCCTTTTCCCACTTGATGACTTCAAAACAGTTTGTTGCCAAGTTGGCTGGACGAAAAGAGTACTACTACCTCCACCGCTGCCACTCCAACCGCCTTCTGAGGAGATCAAACCAGAACTATTATTCAGAGTCAACGTCGTTCCGCCTACAGAAGTAACATACGGATCTGTAGCCGGATAATTAATTTCAGAACTGCCGCTATCTCCTGAGGCTACCAAAAATGTCATCCCTTTGGCTGCACCAGCAGCGAACAGATTGTTCATCGCGGATATTTGGGACGCATCCCAATATCTCTCGTCTAGCCCCCAGCTATAACTTACTACATTCGCCTGCCCATCATCAACTATGTTCGTATACATGTCAATGCCTGTTGTTAAGGTCGAATCCGCTCCATCGTACACCATGAGTTGCGCCCCTGGAGCGCTGGACAATGCGCATTCGATATCCAAAGTTGTCTCGCCTGAACCATTCTTGTCATACGCCGGAGTTCCATCCACATTTATAACTTGAATTGACTTTGTTCCGGAAATACCATAGTTGTTTAAAAAAAAGTTTATGTCACTTTGGTTAAAAGAACAATAAGTTGCAATCGCTAACTTTATACCCTGTCCATTGATATTGTTTGTGTAGGCTGTCGTAAGATTGTATGCCTTTTGAATTTGCTGAGGCGAATAAGCAGTCGTGCTATACGCTAACGAGGAAGTCGCATCATCCTGCCCGGATGATGCGGGTTTTAAATGCAAATTGTTAAGACCCGAAACGCATTCGACCAAATCCGCTATTTCTTCTGGTAATTGTGGTTGCGTGCTATTGGCAAAAAATTGATTGCCATCCTCTGAAAAATAACTAATATCAACATTAAAAGCCTTTTCAATTGCTTGAGCGGTACCACTAACCTGGATAGCCATACGTTCGTTATAAGTCTTATTAATTGTTAACCCGTTGGATGTTAGAAAATCGACAACCTTATCGTGTGCCGTTTTATTCGGCAAAAAGTTGTTCTCCAGATCTTGGTCACTCATCACTCGTCCTAGAACTCCTGCCTTACGGGCTTTATTTATTCTCTGCACCAAGTCATCTTTATTACGAAACTTAAGAGCTAGCGTTATATTTAGTTGCTTATCAGGCTCAATATCAGCGGTTTTTATAACATCACTTTTGCTAAGTAAGGGGGTAACGTTACTCACTGCTAACGGAACATATACCTGACTTTGGGCAATTTCGGCAAGAACTGGCTGCACGTTCATGTTTATGAAAAAAAGCAATAGTACTAGCGCTGAACTTGCTACCCTAAGTACGCTAACCTTTTGTATTCCAAAAAGTTTCCTTTTTAAAAAAAATAACATAATTTCTGCAAACCTCCTTAACTTAATTTCGTACGTTTCTGTAAAACTCAACCTTCAGCAAACTATATTCAAACCAAAATCCGCGCTACTCTCTACTCTCTACTCTCTACTCTCTACTTTGTTCCGGCTGCATCCCTAAAAAGGCTAACATATTCCTGGTAAGTGGCTAAGACCCCTGTAATCCCCTTAGCAAGTTTGTGATTCTTGTAATAAAAGATCGTAGGTGTACCAGGAACAAGCAATTCTGTTTTTGTATCTGGGTATGCTTGAACATCTAAAGCAACCATTCTAACTTTAGTCAATTGCACAGCTTTGGCGATGAGCGGCTCAGCCTTGACACATTTGGGGCAAATCGGAGAATGAAAATAGACAAAAAAATTGTCATCTTGGGTAATCATTTGTTTAAGTTCTTGAGGAGTAACCGCCTTAGCATTAAGTTGCACAGGTTGAACATACCAAAAATAGGCACCAACACCGAAAGCGACCACTAAAACTGCTAGTAAAACCCAGAGCTTCTTCATCATCAAAACTTTCCTCCTCATCCGTTGTTAAATTTCTTTAAACATCCAAGCTTCTTTTCGTTTTCTTTCTGCACCATTTAATACGTTTTTAAACGACCGACTTCACTTAGTTGCTCTAGATCACGATTCCTGCTCAGTTTCTTAGTCATCATTCTTGAAGCTATCTATAAGCCTTGAACTCGTTGACAAATCAGGCCTGAGTCGATAGTGTATGATAATAAACTTAAGGACCGGAGGAATAACTATGTTGCTACTAACCAAGCAAGATATCCAACAAATCTTTACTATGCAGGATGCTCTAGAAGCAGTCAAACAAGCTTTGCGCATCTACTCAGAAGGAGGAAGTGTCGTCCCTTTGAGGGTCAATCTTAGTGCACCTAACTATGAAGGGCAGACTTTGTTCATGCCCGGTTACGTTGCAGCGCTCGACAGCATGGGCGTGAAGATCGTCTCGGTTTTCCCCCACAACAGCGAACAAGGACTCCCCTCAGTTCCCGCGACCATGGTGCTCATTGATGGAACCAGCGGTGTAGTGTGCTGTATCTTAGATGGAACCTACCTCACCCAACTTCGTACCGGAGCCACAACAGGAGCGGCTACCGACCTGCTGGCTCGTTCTGATGCCAAAATTGGAGCACTGCTTGGTACGGGAGGACAGGCCCTTACTCAGCTCGAAGCCCTGTTGACGGTGAGGAATCTAACGGAAGTCCGTATTTTTAGCCGCAGCAGAGAACGCACCCAAACGTTTGTTAGGCAAGCGCAAGCTAAATTTTCGAAGTTCAAAGCGCTGCTCCGAGCCGTTGAGACCTCTGCGGAAGCAATCACGAATGCCGATATTATAACCACAGTGACCACATCCTGCCAGCCGGTTTTCGACGGTCGCCTCGTCAAAGCAGGAGCACATATCAACGGCGTCGGCTCCTATCGGCCGGACATGCAGGAATTAGATGAATTTATCGTACAGCGAGCGGATAAGATTTTCTTTGATTCCCAGAAAGCGGCCCTCGCTGAGGCGGGTGATTTTATTATTCCTTTAACCAAAGGAACGATTAGCGCGGCTAAATTCACAGGAGAGATTGGTCAGGTTCTTTTGAATAACCTCCCCGGACGGGAAACTCCAGAAGAAATCACTCTCTTTAAGACAGTAGGGATATCCGTATTAGACATTGTAACCGCTCACCATATTTATCAGAGTGCCTTGAAACAAGACATCGGGCAGAAATTTGTCTTTTAAATGGCGTGAATTTTCAAATCTGTACCTGTACTGTGCTAGAAAGGAGTTAAACTATTGAATTTCAAACATTATATCAATTGCATAGACGCCCATACTGCCGGGGAACCGCTTCGAATCGTCACTTCCGGCTTACCGCCCATTCCGGGCAAAACCATGCTCGAAAAGAGGCAGTATATGCTCGAAAACTATGACCATTTACGGAAGCTGATCATGTTAGAGCCCCGCGGACATAGCGGCATGTACGGCTGCATCCTCGTTCCGGCAGTGACTGACGATGGTGATTTTGGCGTCTTATTTACTCACAACGAAGGGTTAAGTTCCATGTGTGGGCATGGCATTATCGGGGTGACCAAAGTTGCCATAGAAACCGGCATGATTGTTGCTCAAGAAGGGGAAACGATTGTCAAAATCGACTCGCCGGCCGGAAGAATTACGGCCTACGCTGACGTCTTGCATGGAGAAGTAGAACGAGTTCGATTTCAAAATGTCGCTTGTTTCGTCTATCAAGAAAACATCAGCGTTGCTGTCGAAGGTATCGGCGAAGTCACCGCTGACGTCGTATATTGTGGTGCCTTTTACGTCTTTCTGAACTCCCAACAACTGGGGTTAACTGTGACTTCTGAAAATACTGAACAACTAGTCCAGCGCGGCATGGAAATCAAAAATAAAGTCAAGGCTGTTATGGAATTTAACCATCCGACCTCAGGTGTCAATTGGCTCTATGGAACTATTTTCTACGAGACGCCTGTAAGAGAAGGCCATAAACTCATAACCAAAAATGTCTGTATTTTCGCTGAAGGTCAGGTCGATCGATCTCCTACCGGAACCGGAACCGGAGGAAGAATCGCCTTACACTATCATAAAGGCGAGTTAAAAAAAGAAGACACGCTCATCAATTATAGCATTATCAATACTCCCTTTGAAGGGAAACTCGTCGCTGAAACCAAGGTCGGAGACTATGCTGCGGTCCTCACCGAAGTATCCGGTACTGCCCAAATCGTAGGTTTTAATCAATTGGTGCTCGATCCTAAAGATCCGCTGCCCGAAGGATTTAGAATCATAGGCAGCTAAAGGACGGTAAAAAGGGAAGAGGTTACGGCACTTACCCTCCAACTTTAACCTTCAGACCAAACTGTTCCAACTGTCCTGCGATCTGTTCCATGCGCTCGCTATCTGGGGATTGCAGATCCGGCAGTTGATACGTCCGACCCAAGCGTCGGTACTTGTCCGCTCCCGCTTTGTGATAAGGAAGCAAATGAAGTTCTGTGACCCGTTTTAACGACGCTACGAACTCTCCAATTTGCTGAAGAGTTTCCGGATCATCATTAATGCCGGGCATGATCGGTACTCGGACAATGACTTGAGGATGGTGCTCCGCCAGCCAATGCAAATTCGCTAGGATAAGTTGATTGGGCACCCCGGTGACAGCTTGGTGTTTCCGGCTATCCATGAGTTTTAGATCATACAGAAACAAATCCACCCTAGCGCTCAAGGTTTGCAATAATTCCAGCTTTACGAATCCACACGTCTCTAGCGTCGTGTGGATTTCTTTTTTTCGACACTCTTTAAGTAGTTCGATCAGAAAGACAGGCTGCAGAAACGCTTCCCCTCCTGAAAAAGTGACTCCCCCTCCTGATTCGTCATAGAAAACTAAATCTTTCTCAATCTCAGCCATAACCTCACTCACGGACATCGTCTTTGCTGCGAGTTCCCTTACTCCGGCAGGGCAAACCTGACAGCACGCTCCGCAGGCTCGGCATTGATCCCGAAGGTATGCCAAGGTTCCCGCCCTCGCTACCACTGCGCCATTCGGACAAATTTCTAAACACTGCCCACAGCCGAGGCAACGCTCCGGCCAATACATTAACTCTTGGCCGACTCCTTGGCTTTCTGGGTTATGACACCACAGACAAGTGAGGGGACAGCCCTTAAAAAACACTGTGGTTCGAATGCCCGGTCCATCATGAAGAGCATATTTCATAATATTAATGATCTTACCCTCAGTCAACTTTCACCACTCCGTATACCTTACTTTGTTGTACCAATCACTCCAGCACATCCCCAAGCAACTGCCTGGGAAACGTCAAAGCGTCGAACCCGTCGTCGTGCTGACAATGGCGCCAGCGACTCGAATTGGCAGGCCGAAATTTTGGAGTGCCAGGAAATCGGCCCGTTCCAAAATCCGTTCCGGTGACGGCGGAACCAGTTCCTGCAAGAGGTAATCTCTGCCAAGATTTTGATAGGTTCCCAGCCCGAGGCGATGATAGGGCAAGATCTCTATCTCTTGGAGTTTTTGCAAGGATTTGCAGAATTCTGCCGTGGCGGACAGATTGGCGTCCGAATCGTTGGCGCCTGGAACCAGGGGAATACGCACGATGATTGCCAGCGGCTCGTTGGCCTGATCCACTTTGCGGATATTTTCGAGAATGAGCGAGTTATCCTGACCAACCCACTGCTTATGAAGCTTCTTGTCCAAATGTTTAAGATCGACATAAAGCACATCGAGCCAGGGCAGAACTTTGGCGATGTTCTCATACGGGGCGTAAAAACTAGTCTCCAGCGCCGTATGAATGCCAAGCTCACGGCACTCCCGCAGGACTTCCGCGACAAAATCGGGCTGACTCAACGGTTCTCCGCCGCTGATCGTAACCCCACCTCCTGAATGGAAAAAGAAAATCTCATCCTTGACGATTTCCCGGACTACTTCCTGAACGGATAAGAGCTTGCCATAGTTTTTATGGGCATTATGCAGACATTTCGCGACACAGACAAAGCAATTCTGGCATTTTGAGAAATCAGTAAGTACGCTTAGGCCGTCCTCCGCCATAGAAAGCGCCCCTGCCGTGCAGAAACCAACACACATTCCACAGCCCACGCAGCGGTCGCGGGCGTACCCTTTTTGGGGAGCTGAGCACTGCGACTCAGGTGTCGAACACCAGCGACAGCTCAGCGGACACCCTTTAAGAAAGAGCACTGTCCGGAGCCCATGCCCATCGTAGATAGATGTTCTCTCGATCCTCAGTACAGAACCTAACCTCACACTCTGCTTCATCACACTCACCCCACTGATATCCCAGCTTGAACTGTTCGGGCGATAATCTCATCTTGGACATCTTTCCCCAGTTCGACAAAATAAGCGGTATAACCAGCAACACGAACCAGAAGCCCCTTGTGCTCTTCTGGATTTTTCTGGGCTTGGATCAGTTTTTCTTGATCGATGACATTGAACTGGACGTGATAGACACCAAGGCTGCACATGCTCTTGAGCAGAGCCATCAGCTGGGTTATGCCATTGGCGCTGGAGAGCAGAGCCGGCTCTACTTTCATATTGAGCAGGGTCCCTTGGACAAAGCGAGCGTGAGGAATATTCGCCACCGACTTTAGCACCGAACCTGGACCGTTGAAATCAGTACCTCCACTGGGACTAATGCCATCAGCCAGCGGTTTCCAGGCCTGACGACCGGACGGCAGAGCGCCAACCATAAGTCCAAACGGGGTATTGCCAGACACAGGGAGAATTCCAGGCGTCATCCGCCCGAATTTGCTGCTGTACTTTTCGATTTCATCGGCGATAAAGGTAAACATATCTCCCGCAATATCATCCACCAACGCATCGTCGTTACCGTACTTAGGCGCGTCAAGGCAGAGTTTGCGCAGTTCCTCATATCCAGCGAAATCCGAGTCCAGGGCCTCTAGAAGCTGCGCCATAGTTGCTTGTTTGCTTCGATAGACGATCTGCCGCACTGCGGCCATACTGTTGATCAAGTCTGCCACACCGATCAGAATAATGCCGTTGCCCGCGTTGTATTTTGCTCCACCCCAAGCGTAGTCCGAGGCCTTCTCAATACACTCCTTGAAGGAAAACGAAAGCGCAGGAACCGGACGTTGCAGGCAGATCTCGTCGATGACATGGCTCCCTTTAACAACGGCGCGTGTTGTATATTCGATCTGCTGCTTCACCGCGGTTTGAAACTCTGCATAAGTTTGAAATTCGAGCGGGTTTCCCGTTCGTACGGATATATACTGACCACTTTTCCTATTTTTTCCGTCCAAAAGAGCGAACTCAATCATACTGCCCAGATTGATATCCGCCAGCGCCGTGTACTGGCGTAATCGCCCTTCCAGGTTGGTCTCCACGCAACCGCACGGATTCCAATTGAAAGCTTCCTTCAGAGGAATTCCCTTGTTCATAAGCATCCTGATGCCGACATCATCGTTGTGGAACGCAGGGAATCCTGTACCCAAGCCGATTAGCTCCACTACTTTTCTCAGAAAAGAGTTCGGGTTTTTCGCCAAACTGTAGCGCACTGACAGAGAGGGTTGATAGAGTTGCACCTCCATAGTTGCCTTGAGAATCATATAGGAAAGCTCGTTGACAGCATCCCGCCCTGTGTCATCCACTCCTCCGACGCAAACGTTCTGGAACATCGGATAACCTGCGGCGAACTCAGCGGTAACTGCATCCTGAAAGAGACAAGGCTCGCTGAATTTAACCCAAAGACAGTCGAGCAGTTCTTGCGCTTCGTCAGGGCTGAGTCGCCCCGCTTCCAGATCGGCCTTGTAATAAGGCCAAAGATACTGATCCATGCGCCCCGGGTTATAACTAGCCGCATTCTGTTCCATAAACAGGCAGATCTGATAGAAATAAAACGACTGCAAAGCTTCCCTGAACGTCCGCGCCGGATTGGCAGGAACGTGACGACAAACTTCAGCTAGCTCGGAAAGTTCCTTTTTCCTCTGCGGATCTTTTGCCAAGGCCGCTAAGCGATCTGCTTCCACGGCATAGCGCTCTGCCAGCCTGATCATGCCTTCAGCGACAATTAAAAGGGATTTCAGATAATAATCTTTTTCATAATCGCCCGGCACGGTGATATCGAGTTGAGCTTTCCTGGTTTCTACTATTTTGCTGATTTCCGAAACCCCTGCACGAATCAGCCACTCATATCCGGCCGTTGTCTCCCCCCAGCCACGAACGGCCTTGCGGTCAATGTATACCACGCCGTTATCCCGCAATTCACGCGTATCGTCGGGAATCTGAACAAGCCACTCCTCGTAAGTTGAGTGACCTTTCCAGTAGGGGCGAATTTCAACCGCGAATAGTTTACGATCCTCAGGGCTCAGATAAAACGGATCGTAACGGCGCTCGTTAATCGTTTCCAATTCATCGTTCAACACGGACCAGCAAGTATCGGCACATAAAATGCCAGCCCGCATCTTGCTCCCGGAACTACCGACGATAAGTTCATCATCCCAGATTGTGACCGTCTTCTCCTGACACTGTTTACGAAACGCCTTGGCCTTCCGAACAACCAGCGGATCTCCTTCAGCCTCCCGAAAACCAGCAGTGAGAAGCTTGGCGTTCTCAAGGTCCATCTCAGGGCGGGTTCCCAGCACTCTCTTCTTCAGACGTTCCACTCGCTCCAGGTAGTTCTGTGCCTGAACCGTTTGAGACATATCAACGCCTCCTTTTGAGTATTCAGAGTTCAATCAAATTGAGCTTGTTACTCTTTTGGCACCATCATAAGTATAGCGGAAATACTTGCCGCCATCCAGTATCTCTTTTATCAGCCGATGAACCTTGTCATAAGTATCATTAAGCGCCAATTCCTTCGGTAAAGCAATGCTTGTTAGATTATCAAATCGATCAGGGTGCTTCCTAGAACTCTTAAATAACCCAAAGTATTGTGTCAACTATACTATATAAGGATAAACATTTCCTGAAAGGAAGCTGAATTTTTCCTGAAAAAAGATTGATATTTTTCTAAGCACTCAAAAAGAACACCCAATCAAGCTTAAAAGCCTGATTGGGTGTTCTTTTTTCTACTTAAACTGTGTCAATTGAAATTTCACCTCAAGTATGCTCGTTCATCATCTATTGTTCGTCTTCTATTGTTCGATTCCCTAACTGCTTTTCCCTTAAATTTGATGACATTACTGTCCTTAAATTCGTTAATAGCTTGCTTGCTATTATTTCTAACGTATAAAAAGGATCCGATTACCGCAAAAAAGATTGCTAAAATAAAATAACCCGTCGCTAAAGACACTTGAATAGTATAATCTGGAATAATCAGCTGTTTTATAACCGCGTTCTTGAAAACCAACATTTCCGAATATCCCATTCCATAGGATACTAAAGAGGAAAGATAACAAATAGCTATTACATATGCCATTATTACACCTCCAGACAAATAGATACGACGACCTCAAATGATCTGCGCCAAGTTTTAGTAGCAAGGGGCCTGCTGTCTTTTTTTATGTAGAACTAGGCAATAAATTCAATTGGTTTCACTAGTGCATGCATCGTTCATTACACACTTTCAGTACGTGTATTTGGTGATTATGCGAACCTTTGTTCTTATTATAGCTATATTCCATGCAAATATCAATGGCATAATCTGGATTGTCGCCTTGCAACAATTCATAAGCTTTTACTGTTTGATCCACAACCTTTGTAACGCAACCCTTTATTCCCATTATTTTTAAATCTCAAGAGCGCTCAACAAAAGCCAGTTTTTCCTTACTCTAAGGAAAAACTGGCTTTTTATTTTCAGAAACAATGCTACTTAATTACTCAACTGCTTCTTATCCATTCCACGAGCTCTACCTTAGTTCTCAGGTTTTTAGCGACTTACTCTCCGAGATAGGCCTTAATAATCCTCTCATCCTCGCGCAGCTTAGCGCTATCCCCCTCCATAACTAACTCGCCGGTCTCCAAAACATAGCCGTAATCAGCTAATTTCAGGGCGATTTTGGCATTTTGCTCCACAAGTAAAATCGTTGTTCCTTCATCATTTAACTGCTTAATAATTCTCATAATATCTTGTACAATCAGCGGTGCCAAACCCATCGAGGGCTCATCCAATAAGAGTAATTTCGGTTCGGTCATCATGGCACGTCCGATCGCCAACATTTGCTGTTCTCCACCGGACAACGTTCCGCCACTTTGCCGCTGACGGTCTTTAAGGCGTGGGAAAACTTCAAAAACGTGCTCAATGCCTTTGCGACGCAGGGCTTCATCTTTTAAAGTAAAACCACCCAACTCCAAGTTTTCCTTGACAGTTAAGTCTTTAAAAATCCGCCGCCCTTCAGGAACATGGATCAAGCCCATACTAACAATGTTATGAGCTTTTTCTCTACTGATATTTTTCCCATAAAACTCGATCGTTCCGGAGGAGGCCTGGATTAAACCAGAAATCGTCTTTAACGTTGTGCTTTTTCCAGCGCCATTCGAACCAAGCAAAGTAACGATCTTCCCGCGGGGCACTTCCAGACTCACCCCTTTGAGCGCATGAATCTTACCATAATAAGTCTCTAAGTTGCGCAGGACGAGAGCGTTTTCGCTCATTCCTCATCCTCCTTTCCCAGGTAGGCTTCAATTACCCTCGGATTATTCTTAACTTCTTCCGCCGTTCCTTCGGCAATTTTCTGCCCATAGTCAATGACCACTATTTTTTCCGAGACCTTCATCACGAGACCCATATCATGTTCAATCAACAGTACCGTAATTCCCAAGTCCTTGCGAATTCGGCGGATTAAACCCACTAACTGTTCTTTCTCATCTTGGTTAAGCCCGGCTGCCGGTTCATCCAGCAAGAGAAGTTGCGGCTGAGTCGCTAGCGCTCGAGCCCATTCCACCCGGCGTTGGTCTCCATAAGCCAAATTGCGCGCCAAACGACTTTCCTTATCTAAAATACCGACGAAATCCAGACACTCTTTGCTGACCTGCCTAATCCTCTGCTCTTCATGAACCTGGCTGGGCAGTCGCAAGATGGCTCCAAAAACCCCGGCCTTAGTACGACTATGCATGCCTGACATGACATTTTCTAAAACTGTCATATCTTTAAAGAGACGCAGGTTTTGAAACGTGCGGGCCATACCCAGCTTGGTGATTTTGTGCGGCTTTTGCCGGAAAATGCTTTGCCCCTTAAAAAGAATTTCTCCTTCGCTCCCTTTATAAAAACCTGTCAGGCAATTAAAAGCAGACGTCTTCCCTGCCCCATTTGGTCCAATTAGGCTCATAATTGTATTTTCTTCCAGTTCGAAGCTCAGGTTGCTCACAGCTGTCAACCCGCCAAAACGCAGGGTTAGCTTTTGCACTTCCAGAATTGACATTCTACCTCATCCTTTTTTATAGAAATGGCTTCACCCTTTTCGCTCTGGCCAAAGCCCTTGAGGACGGAAAACCATGATAATCACCAGCATGATGCCAAAGAAGAGCATCCGCGTCTGACCAATCCCCCGGAAAATTTCCGGAAATAATACTAAAAAAACAGCTCCTAAGATGGCACCAGGTATCTTGCCCATCCCCCCAAGGATAACAGCTAACAGAATCATAGCCGATTGGGTAAAGGCAAAGGTCTCCGGTGAAATGGCGGTCATCTTGACGGCGAAGAAGGCTCCCGCTATCCCGCCAAAAGCAGCTCCAATCATATAAGCGTAGAGTTTTGTCTTGACAGGATCAATCCCCATGGCTTCGGCAGCATCTTCATCCTCACGGATATATTGCCAGGCCCGACCCAGCCGCGAATTATGAAGCCTCATAGCGACAAGCACCGCCAAAATGACCAAGATAAAAAACAGGTAATAGAAATCGGTAATCTGATTAAGTATATGCCCAAAAATACTGGGCCGTTGAATCCCTACCAAACCGCTCGCCCCGCCAGTGATTTTCAAGTTACGAGCCGTTATTCGGGTGATTTCCCCAAAACCCAAAGTAACAATGGCTAAGTAATCACTGCGCAACCTTAAGGTTGGACCTCCAATGATAACCCCAGCAATGACAGAGAAAAGCACGGCCATTGGTATGGTTAACCAAAAATTCCAGCCGTAATGCATAAGAATTCCCGTTGTGTAAGCTCCCACAGCAAAAAAAGCAGCATAACCGAGGTCTACCAACCCGGCATATCCTACCACAATATTCAATCCTAAGGCCAAAACAATGTAGAATAAGGTATTGGTCGCAACTTCTTCTATATAGTTATTGGCAACCAGAGGAAGCAGGATGACAAAAATAATAAGTACCGCCAAGGCTGCACCCTGGGTTTTCCTGTCACCCAGAATTTTTCTGAACCGATCTATCCCACCCACGGAATTACCCATCCTCTACATCCTCTCAATCTCGCTTTTACCGAAAATTCCAGTCGGTTTAAAAACCAGCAAAAGAATCAAGATCCCGAAGGAAAAAACGTCTTTCCAAGCGGAACCAATAAACGGAAGTTGAGTCCCAGCTGTTTCCAACAATCCCAAGACGAGACCCCCAATCATAGCTCCGGGAATGCTGCCAATTCCACCAATAACTGCCGCCGTAAAGGCCTTTAAGCCGATGACGAAACCCATATAAAATTGAATGCTGCCATAATACACGCCGGCCATAACGCCCGCTGCTGCAGCCAAGGCTGAACCAACAAAGAAGGTTAAGCTGATCGTCTTAGTCACATTAATCCCCATCAAACGGCAAGCATCCTGATCCAGGGCAATCGCCCGCATGGCCTTGCCGTACATGGTACGATTAATAAACCAATACAAAGCGAGCATTAAGATCGCTGTAGCCACAACCATAATTATCTGGGTATAGGTAATATTCACCAAACCGAGACTAATGCCTTCATAACCTAAGCTAGTACTAAACGTTTTATACTCGCCATTAGTCAGGACCATA
The DNA here is from genome assembly GCA_031292055.1 of Desulfosporosinus sp. Classification (GTDB taxonomy): domain Bacteria; phylum Bacillota; class Desulfitobacteriia; order Desulfitobacteriales; family Desulfitobacteriaceae; genus Desulfosporosinus. The sequence continues at coordinate 708 of JARLHV010000072.1, read as the reverse complement.
ACCCCATTAAATAAGGTAAACGATACGCCCACTGCCGTAATCAACAGCGACATTCGTGGAGCCTGCTTATTAATGAGCGGCTGATAGGCCAACCTATGTACCAACATTCCCAGCAACCCAACCAGAAACATGCTGATCAATAAAGCCACTGCAATTCCCAGCCAACCGACACCTAACACGCTTCCGAAAATCCCCAGCGCTCCATACCCCACGAAAGCGCCCACCATATAAATGTCACCATGGGCAAAGTTTAAGAGCTTAATAATGCCGTAAACCATGGAATAACCAAGAGCGATCAAACTGTAGAATGAACCGAGAATTAACCCGTTCACTATCTGCTGGATCACGATATAAAAAACTGTCATTCTGTGCACCCTTTCAGCCTTTTTGACTACCGAAGAAGCATGATAATCCTCTGATTTGACCCATTCATTTACTCAATGTTTAGCTTTAGCTAAACGAGTTTACCTGCAGATAATCGTAATCAACCCCGGTAATTCTTTGAGCTTGTCCTAATAAAGGGCGACTGAGAAATCTCCCAGCCCCCCTCGATAAACGAACACTATCTTAGGCACATTCAAGAAAATAACTAGTCAGTCTGCCAGTCTATTTTGTGTCATACTGCGTCGGCATATGCCCCTAATAGCCCCGCTATGAGGGGCACATGCCTCCTTGTCTGACGCAAACTATCCAAGGCATCATGACTTG
>JARLHV010000071.1 GCA_031292055.1 Desulfosporosinus sp. | reverse complement strand
GGCTTCCTTTTTTGTAATCTACCATAGCAGCTGTCACCCCTTTAATATAGTTTAACAGACTGCTACTACTTGCTCCACGCTAGAAGCTGTCCCGACTGGAAGTCGGGGGTATTAAACCAGGCGCATTGAAAATAAAACAAAAATCATAAATACATTATTTAACAGTCGGCTATCAAATCTAATTACTGGGTAAACAAAGTTAATTATTGCGATTATGTAGAGCACAATTAACAATCTATATTGAAAGCCTTTATATAGGGATATTTTCAATAAGTTCTCTCCTTTCCCCATATGACCTAATGAGCATCAATTGCAGTCTGCTGTCAATTCAAACCCGCTTGTCATGATGTTTAACTAATGCCATAGTCATCGCTTGGAGTGACCATGCTATAAAAAATGAAATATCAGAAATAGTCGCCATTTTTAGCGCAAGGTGATACAAAGACTTTCGGGTTAATTTTTGCGTTGGAGCAAACATTGCGGCTTCAAGAGATAGTGACCATTCATTGACTGATAAATGAATATCGGGTTACCAGAATTAACTCCCCACCACATTTGTGGCAACTGTTAGCGCCAATTTAGTTCGCTACTTCAGCTATCTTCTTATGTATTCCTTCGACATGCTGAGTTCTGCCTTTATTATCACGTGGGTCACCCGTGGATGAAAAATATGGCATTCTATTTCTAATCGCTCGTATAACTGCCAACAATTTCTATAGTCTAAATTCTTCATTATTCTATAAAATCCTGCCAACAACTGTTCCTTTTTACAATATTCTTTAAATAATACACTCTGAGCACGTCCTTCTACTTGATCGTCTATCTTGCCTGGCTTACTCTGTGTAAAGCCTAACCCTCAGCTCAGACAATTCTATGTTAAAAGGAGCGAAACCTAAGATTCCTTTAGTTTCGCTCCCTTTATTAATTATCCTCTCAACTGAAACGCTCTCCGGTTTTATCTTTAGAGTTTCGTCCTCTCTTTTGAGGTCAAGTCAAAGACGATTTCTGCAAGGAATTGGCCTACACATGAATCAAATTCCATTGTTGTCCAGAAAATCACGCAGTAAATTCATACAGACAGCCTTGCGATAGTCTGCGGAAATTCTCCCCCTGATCGGAAGAATCGCCTGATCATAGGCTCTAAGATAATCTTCCTTACTAGCTTTGGCCTCTTCAATCGTCTTACCGATAAGCATAACGTCGAGATCCGGCCGTCTGATCACAACCTCGCTGATTGCCCCGAAGGCAGTCTGACAGTTGATGATCCTGCCGCCCTCTGCAGCAAGGATGCCGGCAAAGGATACCCTGGAAATTGCCAAGGCATTTCTGGCCCCAACCTTCTTATAATAGTAATGACTGAGACCGGTTTTAGGCTGAAGAATTTCCGCGAGAAGTTCTTCAGCCTGCAGAGAGGTTTTATTTCTGCCCAAATAGAACTCGCTCATAGGAATTACTCGTTCCCCTCTGCTGCTGACCAGGCGCAGTTTAGAGTCGGTCGCCCAAAAGATCAAAGCACTGTCCGCTTTGGGCGATCCATTGCAGATATTGCCGCCCACCGTGCCGAGGTTGCGAATGGCAGGTGCCGCTATCTGAGATACAGCTGCTTTTAAAATTGCCGGAGCCAGCTCACTTTCCTGAATATCTGTAAAAGTACAGCCAGCACCAAGGCGAATGTATTCCCCATCCTCAGTGATTCTTTTCAGTTCAGATACCTTGTTCAGGAACAGATATCTGGCCTTTTCATCCGGCTGAATCATCAAATCAGTCCCTCCGGCGTAAGGAGTGACAGTCTCTTGGGCCCGGATTGCCAAGGCTTCTTGCAAGGATGCCGGATGATACCCGTTTACCATAGTCCTTTGCCCTCCTCTGCCGCAATGCTAATTGCCTGGACAATGGCATTATAACCGGTACAGCGGCAAAGATTCCCGGAAATACCTGCCCGAATCTCTGCTTCCGTAGGGTTGGGATTCTTCGCCAGTATACATTCGGAAGCAAGGATCATACCGGGAATGCAAAACCCACACTGTACAGCACTGACCGAGGCATAGGCCTTGTCCAAAGCGGCATAACGCTCAGTTTCACGATATCCCTCAATGGTCGTAACCGTACTCCCTTCAATACTGCCCAAGGCAACCAGACAAGAGTTAACCAGCTTCCCATCCAGAATGACTGAGCAGGCCCCGCATTCACCTTCTTTGCAGCCACACTTGACTCCAGTAATCCGAAATTCCTGGCGCAGGACATCGAGCAAACGCTGGTTTGCCTGGGCCTTCGAGACGACCTCTTGGCCGTTAAGTATAAATTCGACCATTAGTTAAGCCCCCCTAGTAAAACTCTCATGGTATCTTCCGGCGTAAAGGGCGCTTTATTCAGGTTTACACCCAGTGCATTTTCCATAGCTTCCACATAAGCCGGAGCCGCACCAACGAGCGGAAGTTCACCGGCACCCTTGGCCCCATAGGGACCGTGGGTATAGGGATTGTTAATGATTTTTGTCACAAGATTTGGCACATCCAGGGCTGTAGGAATGATGTAATCGCTGAAACTGTTGTTGCGAATCATTCCTTGCTCGTTGCAATTCATCTCCTCCATGGAAGCATAGCCAATCCCCTGGAGAAAACCTCCCTCCATCTGTCCCAAAATAATATTTATATCGACAGGAACGCCCACATCGAAAGTACCCCAGGCTCCAAGGATTTTGGTTGTGGCGGTCAGGGTATCAACTTCCACTTCTATGGCATTAACTGACCAGGAATAGGTGGGATAGGCATCCCCCTTGAATTCTGCAATGCTGAAGGGAATTACAAAATCAGGTTCGACGAAATGTTCTTCAATAACTTGTTCTTCCCCAGCTTGCCATTCTTGCTTAAGCCGCTCTGCCGCTCGCCTGAGCAATCCCCCAACGGTCATCAAGGAACGGCTGGCCACAGTAGGACCTGAATCAGGGACGCGATCCGTATCCGGATTTTCTATTAACACCCTAGCCAAGGAAATTCCCAGGGTATCGGCCACAATTTTGCTGAAGGTAGTTTTAAGGCCTTGCCCGATATCCGAGTTACTGGCCAGAATCTCTACCGTATCATCCGGGTTCTTTCTGATCCTGACCACGGCCTTAATGATGTCCCGTTCCCCGCTGCCGGTGAAGCCACAGCCATGGAAAAACATAGACATCCCTATGCCTTTGCGGTAGCGGCCTGTCTGATTTCTGTACTGTCGGCGTTTTTCACGGTAATTAGTCAGCTCCTCAATCTGCTCAATCATTTCCGGCAACGGTACGTGGAAATGATATTTTCCGCCGGTAGACGTAGCATCCCCCTGCTTAACCATATACCTTTGTTTAAGTTCCAAGGAATCCAGGCTCATTTCCTTAGCGAGATGATCCATCATCATTTCGACAGCGAAAAAGGTCTGAGGGGCACCAAAACCTCGGTAGGCACCACAAGGCACAGTATTGGTTTTAACCGCCCGTCCGACAACCCGCAGATTGTCCAAGCGATAGACACCATTGGCACAGATCAAACCTCGCTGCAAGACAACAGGAGAAAGGGTGGTATAGGCGCCACTGTTAAAGAGGACATCGATATCCATCCCTGTAATTTCCCCATCTTTAACCGCAACTTTATAAGTGCAAACCGAGGGATGGCGTTTGGAAGTAAACTCCATGTCTTCGCGTCGCTCAAAGATGACCTTGACCGGCTTGTTGGCCTTTTTGGCGGCTACTGCGGTTTGGCAAGCGAGGATCGAAGGGAATGCTTCTTTCCCTCCAAAGCCCCCACCGGTGACATCCTGGATGATCTGAACGTCCTTTTCCTCATAGCCCAGTGCTTTGGCGACTGCACCATGGACATAATAAGGGCACTGCAAAGAACCGCGGACCGTCATGCGCCCGTCATGAGGATAAGCAAGCATGCCCTGGGTTTCCAGATAAGCCTGTTCCTGATAACCGGTCTGGAAGGTCTCGATGAACACGCGATCTGCTTCCTTTAAAGCCCTCTGGATATCTCCTTTGGCATAGTTATAATTGAAGAAAACAGTATCCGATTTAAGCATATCCAGAATCGGCACCAGTTCTTCATAGACAACAACAATCTCAGTCAGGATTCTCTCAACTTCTTTAAGCTCCGGGCCCACAACCATCAGGATTGGGTCACCCACATACTCCACAGTATCCTCAACAAAAACCGGGGTGTCGTCCTGAACGATATGAACGTAATTGATACCGGGAACATCATGCTTATCCACAACATAATAGCCCTCAGGCAACTCGGGCAGAGTGATCCTGGTAATGCGGGCTTTGGCCTTGGCAGAGTGCAACAGTCTCCCCAAAAGCATACCCTCCAGGACATGATCATCAACGTATAGAGCACGACCGCTCATTTTAGCATCATGATCCTTTTTTTTCACGGGTTTACTTATCGCTTCCATAGAACTCCTCCTCTTTCAATCATAGCAACAACATTTTCACCATAAATATTTGAGGTTAACACAAATAACCTCCTGCTTACAATAATTTAACAGCTGGTGTTATAAATCATTATAAATAGGAGGTTTTACTTCATCAAATTCTTTCTCAAAAGCACTTGCTTGATAAAAAGCCGTCTTCTAAAATAATCTGTCAAATTCGTCTTTGGCGTATTGGCGCACATTCAGCTCAAATTGCTGATATTTTTCCAGGAATTCAAGCCCTTCTTTTGTTAAATATGTCTTGCCGCCCCTACTGCCGCCATGTTTCCTTTCGACCACTGCATACCCTAACTCTTGTTCCAACCCGTTGAGCATATTCCATGCTTTACTATAAGACAAGGCAATATGCCTGCAGGCACTTCTTACAGAATTTGTCTCTTGAATCAAAAGCAACAGTAATTTTGTTCTGGAATTGAAAAACAATAATTCTTTTTCAATACTTATTCTCACAAAGGGATGTAATATAAGCTGATTGTGTTTTTTCAAGAGTAGATCCAGACGCTCAATATCGTCCGTATCCTGCAGAACACCCTCGTCATCGATATCCATCCATTGTCTTTCAATCCCCAGACTGCGAATGGCTCCCTGCATTCCTAAATTTCCTTCATATTCCAGTATTTTAGGAATTAACTCGGAAGCTAGCAACAGAGGATGCCCCGCTTTCCCCTGATAGGATGGTGAAACTACCTTTACCCTGCATTCCATCATCTTGCGAATAGTCTCTGGGGTAAACAGCGGAATATTAACCGGATTGAAGAGTACCTGATCACATTTATTCTGTAAAAATCTTAGCCCAATTTTGGCAGAATCAAACATCTGAGAGTTCTCATATTGTTTATTTTGCAAAAAGATAACTCCATAATCCGCTAAATCATGTCCGATTTCTCCAGTTTCGCATCCGGTAATGACTACAATAGGGGAAATTCCAACTTGTTGAAAGGTTAAAACAATTCTTTTCACTGCAGTAATTGAACCAATTTTCCACAGTGGCTGTCGTTGGTCTCTATCTGAAATTTTTCCGGCCGCAACAATAATTCCGCCTGTTGTTTTCTTTTCTTTTTTTTCCATACTCTTACTCCATCCGGTAGGTGGCCTGCTTCAAAGTCAGCTTTAGCAATTTATTATCAAGACTATACCTTCATGATAAATAATTCAGACCAAGATGTCCATGCCCTTAATTTCAAAGAATTTTTTTCAAAGGTATTCACGAACTATGTTCGCTTATATTAATATTGATGAAATGCTTTCATGTTGCATTTTCTACCAAGTTCGCATTTTTAGTCTAATGGGTATAGGGATAACGCTAACTCCGAATAGAGCAAATTTTATGGTAATATCTTTCATCTCCGATTCCAATTGCCCCCCATTTTAGTCATGCAATCTACTGGAAATTCTTTGATGCTTCGTCGAAGGCGATGTAATTTGATAATAATGAATGGTCTAAAAATTGGCATAAATAAGTACCCCAAATAATAAAACGTTAACTCAACTTTCTCATCCGGTTTCGCTTCATTTTTATGCATTAGAAGATAATTATGGTTTTCGCAATTTTCTATCAAATTATTTTAATGGATCCATTAGATTAATTAAGTTATAATATGAGTATAATTACTACATGTAATCTCGAGGAGGTATAGACTATGCCAACCATCAAATCATCCACCTCACTGCGGAACGATTATAGCAAAATCTCCAAGTACTGTCATGAAACTGGCGAACCCGTGTATGTTACCGTCAATGGTGAAGGTGATTTAACCGTGATGAGTATAGACGCTTTTGAGAGGCGCGAGCGGGCACTGGAAATCCGCGAAAAGCTACTGGAAGCACAATTGCAAAAAGCCAACGGTGTCCCTATGCTGGACTTCGACGAAGCCATGAGCGAACTGAAGGCGTTGGCGCATGGCAAATTATAAAATTAAAATCATGTAAATTGCACAAGATGATATGAAAGCCATTGTTGCGCATATTCGCATAAATGATCCCGATGCCGCTATCAGAATGTATGAAACTATCAGAGGGTCCATAGGCAAACTGGCGGAATTTCCGTTCATAGGTCCAATGCCGTTGGACAGGAAGATCGCTGACCAGGGCTACCGCATGATTGTTGTTGATCCTTATCTGGTGTTTTACATCTTGGTCATGGAGGATAACACTGTGGAAATTCATCGTGTGCTTCACAGCAAACAGGATTTCCACCGCTTCTAGTGAGCAGAATCGCTGCGGCATTGAGTTGGGATGCCTGGTAGAGAGAATGGTGAGACTGAATTTTTGCTGTTGAGTTTTGGTTTAACGTGAATAACCATGATATATACGATCAAACCCGCATAATCAAGTTATTTACCAATCAAAGATCAGAGACTTCACGACCGCAAAATACTCCCTCAGATAGACATTAGGCACGATATACCAAGGGGTTGGGGAAAGAATACCTACCGGGATTAACCCATTACGCCGAGCAAGGATTTTTGAGCGGAAGAGATGAAAGTCATTCGTAATTACCGCAACCCTCTCAGAGTTTTGAAAGCCCGGTTGCCTGACTAAGATTTCTTTACTAAAGCGGAAGTTCTCCATCGTGCTCGTAGATCGATCCTCTTTAATGATGCGTTCGTTTGTAATCCCTTGATCCACTAAGAAACGCCTCATCCCTTCCGCTTCGGAAATGTCTTCTCCAGGACCTTGTCCCCCTGAAAGGACGACTTTTACCAGGGGATGTCTTTCCAGATAGTCCAGACCTTTTTGCATTCTCTCCCAAAGTGACGAGGAAAGTTGTTCTCCATTCAGGCCTGCCCCCAAAATAATCAGATAATCCACCTCGACAACCGGGTCTGGTTGGGAATTAATAACAATTGCTCCTTCCACCACCAAAAATGAGATCAACCCAATTAGGAATAGGGAAAAAACACCCTGACGGGCCTTTAAGAACCATGGTCTACTTTTTCCCATAGGCACAAATTTCCGGAAGAAAGCTTTGACTGAACCCCAGAGAATCAACAATCCTCCCACGACCCCTGGTAAAATCGTTCCCAGATTAATTCCCCCATTATATAAAAGGAGCAGAAAAGTATCTAAAATTCCGATAATGCCCAAAAACAGAAGCATTCCTGTCAAGATTCGCTTGATTTTCATATAGCTCCTCCCGGTAATGACTTGTACCTATCTTTTTCGCCGAACTTTCTTCTATTCCTTCCGGTAATCACCAATTTTTTCAAAAATATGCTGAAAGGACGCCAAAATCTAATCTCCTTAGCCCTCCAGATCTGTTGGACTTCCTGGATACTCAGCTTGGTCTGATTCAACATCACAAAATGCTTACTCAGGTCATCGTCATTAAACAGCATAAAACAGGCGGCCGAAATAGTTTCGTCCCGTCCTGCTCTTCCTGCTTCCTGAATATAATTTTCTAAGGAATCGGAGATGTCGTAATGAATTACCAGACCACATCTTTCTTATCCACCCCCATACCAAAAGCAGAGGTGGCTACCATGATCTGTATCTCTCCTCGCATAAAGACATCCTGATTTTCGGTTTTCTCCTGCTTATCCATTTGACTATGGTTTCAGGTTCATTTCCTCCTTTAAAGACTTGGTTGGTTCTACAGGCAAAGTAAGGCCTTCGGTTAATAATGACCCATTAACTAAACATCTTTTAATTTGGGTATGTAACCTATTTCCCACAGTTTATTTCACATTCTTAACCTACTAGGAAACAGATTTTTCTCTTATGGATATTGTGAAGTTTACCGTCCGCCTTCTCAACGATCCTGGGTAGAAACCTTAAAAATATGGTTAATGCGAGCTTAAATTGAAATTTTCCAAATACCCTAGTATGTTTATTTTTTTACGCTAATAACGACCTCACATAATCAACTGGTACATCCATACGAGTAGCCGTTTCTTCAATCGAAAGCCCGGTGTTTATAAATCTCTTAACAACCATAATCATGTTTTCGCCAACTTCAATAATGTGCTTATCCACATCATAGAAACGAACTACTCGCTGGCCCCATGAATGTTCAAAGAGCGGATGAACATATTCGATACTTTTCATAGTGTTTAGTTTTGTTGCAAAGCCGTCCATGTCATCTTCCTCAAAATATAACTCACATGCATTGTTTCCGAAAACAATTTCTTCATCTTGCTTATGAATAAACCCTTTCCAAGTATCAGCAGTCTGCAATGCAATGCCGCCCGTCAAAGTAACATTTGCCCCAAAATCAGCAACAACTTCTAACCCTAAAACGTCGTGATAAAACTGCTTTGCTTTTTCTATATTTCTTACAACAATCAACGTGCAAGTATACTTCATTCTCACGATCCTCCAATGTAAATTAGATAAGAACAACATTTTACTTATGTCCGTTAAGATTCCCATTATTAGCCTTTTGTGAAGTTCACTTAGTAAGCAGAATACAGTACGAAATAAGAATAATTAGTAGTTTACGGTTCAGGAAGAAGGCTTTTTACAGTACCAATTCCGCAAATGAAAATCAACCTTAAGTTAGGAAAATATCAATAAAAATACTCAAAGGGCATTTACTATCTCTTGGCCCAACACCTACAAAGCTCCCATATCTCTAGCAGTATAAATAGAAGGATATTTTGGGTGGAAATTTAGTTCGTTTCTAATACGCTCAGTATCTACTGTCAATTCCCATAGGTTAGACATAAGCCACCCATCTTTAGTAGGTACCTGCTCTGAGCCCCCGTATAGTTGAAATAATTCACCTATAGTAATAGGCTTATCGTCCGCAACGTTGTAAATGCGACCTCCAATTCCAGGTACACTAGCAGCGAGCAGCAGTGCTTGACTGATATCTTCATGATGTATTAGAGATAGTTGCTTTAAAGGGTTCCAGTTAATCATATAAGGCAAAATTTCCTCAATATGTGGATCACGATCACCATAAACAAATGCTAGTCGCAGAGTGCGAATATCTAGTCCTTGCTCACGATTTAATGTGAGTAGACCTTCCTCTGCATCAATTTTTGTTTTGGGATATATCAGTTTAGCTGGCATAAGAATGTCGTCTTCTTTGCATGGTCTGTTTACATTCATGTCACGATATACATTACCGGTGCTAGTAAAAACAAATCTTGTGACACCTGCTTCTAGAGCTGCTTTAGCTAATGCAATAGTTGCATCTAGATTCACTGCTTGAGCTACTTCTTCACTAACACCACCTCGAAATTGGGCGGCTATATGCACCACAGCATCAACACCCCGTATGGCTTCAGTGAGATTTCCATTATCCAAAAGATCACCCAAGACCACTTCTGCCCCCTGTTCTTTCAATGCGAGTGCTCGCTCAGGATTTCTTACAAGTATACGAGCAGCATGACCTTGCTCAAGTAAATACGGTACGAAACGACTTCCAACCTTGCCTGTTGCCCCAGTTACAAATATCTTCATAATTAATTCACTCCAATTTAAATAGTTTTGTTATCAGTTTCTTTATGATACATTACTAATATATCAAGGTTAAAATAATCTAGCCATATTGTGCTTATCATACGATTAAGAGTAGTAGGATATTAGGAGAAAAATACATGACAGAGATTTCATTACAACAGTCGCTAGGTGAATTTTTACGTGCAACTAGAGAACGCCTTACACCAGAACAAGTTGGATTGACTTCACATGGACGCCGCCGCACATCCGGACTTCGTCGCGAAGAGGTCGCTGAGCTTGCCAATGTCGGTGTTTCTTGGTACACATCTATAGAACAAGGGAAGGACGTACACCCTTCTCCTCAAGTATTGGGAAGTTTGGCTACTGCGTTAAGATTATCCGATGATGAACGCCGATATCTTTTCTTATTATCTAAATCAGATGAAATGGAAGAATCAGAAATTTATAAAGAAATTAGCAAAGGATTAGAAAGAACTGTTTTCGCATTGGAACCTCATCCTGCATATATAATGGGCAAATACTGGGATGTACTATTATGGAATCGTGCAGCGGAATTTGTATTTCGATTCCCTCCATATTCTTCAAGCATAAATCCAAAACTAAACTTATTGCATCATTTTTTAATTGATCCATTCAGAAATGAAATGAACTCAGATTGGGAGGAACGGGCTAAAATCATGATTGCGAGATTCAGGGCAGATTGTGCTAGGTACCCTCAAGATGCGAAGTTAAATGAAATGATTGAGAAATTTAAGCAAGAAAGTGAATTATTCAATTCATGGTGGTCTCGCTATGAAGTTAAAACTGTTACTGATTGTCACAAATTATACAATGACCCTCGAATTGGAGAATTGGAGTTTGAACATGTGAATTTGCAGTTATCAAACTGTCCTGATTTGAAACTAATGATTTATACTGCCTCACCTTCTACAGCAGAAAAGCTTAAACAAAAAATATATTTATGATAAAAGAAGCCATTCACAATAAGTCTATGAATGGCCTCTTTTATCATAATTTCGTTTATCCCCATTATCCTACTAATTATATCTTAGCCTCATCTTATTCTAGCTTCCAGTTATAGACATTATCAATACTTATACTCTTTCGATTCCACTATTACCGAAATACGGATTCATCGTACTAGTTGGTAATCGTAAACCTAAACTTCAGATAATTGTTACGCCCTTAAATATCCATAATTGCCCATCCTCTTGAGTAACTCCCCGCCACATTGGGGCAATTATTAGCGCCAATTTAGTTCGCTGCTTCAGCTTTCTTTTTATGTATTCCTTCGACATGCTGAGTTCTGAGTTTTGTATTACGTGGGTCATACCTGAGCGGAAAATCAGTCATCCTATTTCTAATAGCTCATATAACTGCAAACACTTTCTATAGCCTAATTTCTCCATAATTCTGTTAATCCCTGCCAACAACTGTTCCTTTTTACAATATTCTTAAATTATACCTTATTAGCACGGACCTTCTGCTTGATAGCCTATCTTGCATCACTTACTCTGAGTAAAGCATAACCCTCAGCCCAGACAATTCTATGTGAAAAAGGAGCGAAGCCTAAGATTCATTCCTTAGTTTCGCTCCCTTTATCATTTATCTGATCAACTGAAACTCTCTTCCGGTTCTATCTTCAGCACATCAGCAGAAATACAAAGACTTTCCGTTTCGCCCTACAGCACTAAGCCACAGATCTAAGTTTCTTCAGTAGATCCCTACCTATTAAACTTCTTTAAGAAATTTGACCTGGATCTTACCCTCTAGTAGGTCTTCAAACTTTTGGGCTGCTTCCCGAAAATAAGCTGAACTCCCATGGGCTTTGAAGGCCTCCTTGCCGGCTAAGATCCCTGGGCCGGAGTTCAAATCCTCTTTCCCTATTCAGAATCACGGTTTTCATCTCGAATGGTCATGACTTTGAGTCCAGGAAGCGGCTCTCCATCCATGACTTCTGCTTCTCCCTCCTGCTGTGCTTTCAAAAGGATATCCATGGCATCTGCAACTTTAGCCGCAAGCTGAAAATACTCATTTTATAATCCGGCATCCTAATATCCCCCCTATTTCAAGCAGCGGCAAGGCTCCGGGTCATGACCCGGTCCTGCCATCTGCTTTTATAGGGGAAATTAAAAAGCGCATGCGAGGTTTTTTTCACCCTACACATGCGCTCTGCTTCGTTACTTGCTGAATCCTAAACACCTAACCTCAATCAACCGGAAGCAAACCGGCTGTGAACAGAAAAGCGGT